>JBFZAD010000155.1:0-4477 GCA_041309125.1 Candidatus Omnitrophota bacterium | reverse complement strand
ATACAGTTCAGGCTTTTTCAACGGGCCTTGGGGGCGTTGGCCGGAGATTGATGGCCTTGATCCTTATATAACAAAGATATTAGAAACTAAAAGCCCAGGCAGTCAATTTTGGAGCTTGAGCTTTGGCTGGTCATTTGGACTTGGGCCTACTAAATATCTGGTTCGCGATCCAAGTGGGCACAGCAAAGAAGTTACATGGGTAGGACCCAAGGCCTCATTTGGTCTTAAGCCTCAGTTAAACAAGATAAAGGGCGTGGACAAGGATACATCCAAGAATGGTTATCCATGGGATGGAGATTACAGCTTACAACTTGGCCCAGTGTTTGCGATAAGGACCGATATCGAAGATATAGAGAAGATGTATGATGATATAGGTTATTTCAATGGCAAGACAGAAAACTCTGAGGATAACTATATCAGCAAGTTGAACAAAAAGCTTCCTGGCCCGATAGTTGGTAAGCCCAAGGTAACCTTAAAGAATATGCCTGAAAAACTTGAGTTGTTTGTCGATGTAACCGTAGAGGGCGATATATTTATAGCAGGGCCTATTGCTATGGAATATACCATAAATGGCCTGCCCAATGAGGGGCTTATTAATTACCTGGATGGCGGAATAATGCCTGGCTTTTTATCTGATAATCCCTGGATGCAGGAGATGGGCGAGGTGGTTAAGTATATCGAGGAAGAAGATTACGCAAAGTATAGATTAGGCCGAGAAGAGGATGGCCGTTTCTTTGTTGTGATAGATGAGATTAAGATTGATGGTAAGCCTGCAAAAGCGTATGTAAGCGACGAAGAAGGTAAGACAATAATTATATCACCCGAGATATTAAATGCTAATAAAGATAAATTAGGGTTAGCACAAGATGTTAAATATCCTGCAGTAATACAATTGGGTGTAAAGGGCCTTGAAGGTTCATTAGGAGAATTTGATAATCTTGGCAGGGCATTTATTAAGAGTAAGATTGTTGATGGAGTTGTTAAGGCTGCAAGAGGAAGGATTGATTTGGATGAAAAAACGCTAGAAGATTTGATGTGGGCTGGCAATTTATTCTCAGAGCCGGTAAAAGATAAACAAGGCAAATTCAAAAGAGATAAACGCGGAGAAATTGAATATCAATATGAGCTTAGGGACTTTGATTATAAGGGAGAAAGAATTAAGAGGGCTGTATTAGAGCCATACAAAAAAGGACAGGAATTATTCGATAGAATGGACAGGGAGTCTGTTGCACAAGTGCATAAACCTGACGGCAGAATTATTTATATTCAGTCCAGAGCAGATCTGCCTCATACAACAGAGAGATATATGGAAGTCAATAAGCTGACAGGTGAAAAGAAATTTCATCCTGTGGATAAAGAGACAAAAGAAAAGGCCAAAAATCCGGACATGGACTGGGTTATGGTTGAAGTAGCAATCACTGAAGACGGACAAGAGGCCCTGGTTACATATAATTCGACATCTAAAGAGGCGCAGGAGTGGCAGAATGGTTATTTCATTGAGAGGACGGATGCAAAGACAAACAAAGCCCAAAGATACCCTGTTTCAATTAATCTTGATAAGCTTGAAATAACAAGTGGAATGTTTGATATCTCTAATATAAAGCAGGTCAGCTCTGAAGAAGACGATAGATATAAAGAAATGGAGATAAAAATAAATGGAGAAACAGTAAAAGAATTAGTATCATCCGTCTATATACCTCACTTAGGCAGGCCAAGGGCCCCCCTTACAGGCGGTACAATGGTTGAAAAGGATATTGACGGCAATATCACCCACCTATTTAAATTTTCTCCAAGGCTGCAAGCTATTTTTGACGCTGCAAATGATACCCTCTATGGTTACAAAGTTGTTCCAATGAATTCACCATCCAGCTTCAAGTTCTTCCCGTCAAAAGAAGATTTAGAGGCATGGGCTCCTGAAACCGGGGTTGAGAAATTCATTAGTGCCGGCCATCCAACATTTGTAAGTATTGATTCAAAGAAGCAGGATATATTTAAATGGCTCAGGGCATTTAGAGAAGTTTTTGGCCAGAGCACTATTTATTATAGCATTATTAGTATAATTTCAGAGTCTTGGAATATACCTATTGAGAAAATTGAAGAGCAATTAAAGCTTGGGACAAATCTAAATGATTTGAAAAAGGGTTTTTATAAGACAAACATAGAGATACTTGCTAATAAATGGCATCTATCGGTTGATGAGCTGGAAAAGCAGCTGAAAGATGGCATCTTTGAGGTGTTAAGCGGCGGGCTTGTTGTGTTCACTGATAAGGGCAAGGAGACAATATGGATTGTAAGATATAGAGATGACGAGGAAAGAATAGTAACAGAAGGATTAAGGGGCTTAAAGAGCGTGTTTAGAGAAATAGTTCCTCATGTAATAACGATAATTAGATACGATGAGAACGGCAAAGAAATCGGAGCTGACAATTATCTTAGCGTACCAAAATTAGAAGATTTGCGCCATCTTGAGAAGGAAGAAGATATCAGAAGCGAGATATTAAAGAAAGGCTCATTTGAAGTTAATGGCCAGACCTTTAATTTGCCTCTTAAGATGTCCGAATCTACTAATATAGAATTCAAGTCAATAGATTCAAGCGTAGATTCTAAAACTAAGGATATAAGCAAAAAGATCAGGGGAATTATTGAAAATACATTGAATGATAAAGATGGGAAGAAGAGATTTCATCTTCCTTTGGAAGAATACGGAGAAGGATTCCAGAAATATATAAAAGATTCAGATAAGAATAGGCTTGATATTGAGAGGATACTGTCTGAATTAAAGTGGGTGAAAATTACAAATTTTGATATTAAAGGCAGGGAGCTCTCCTATGAAATCCAGGCCTTTGGAAAATCAAGCCTGCCATTTTTGAAGATCCTTAAAGGTAAGTACCGTGTATTTAATCAATATGATGATTTTGGAGACATTGTTGATATCGTGTTTAGATATAATGGCAGCATCCTAAGCCTTCGTTTTGATTTAGATAGAGCTGATGAGTATTTAGCAGAACCCGTGGCAATTTCCTCTTATGCAGAATATCCGACAGAAAAGGTAATTATTGATATCGAAAGACAATTACTTTTTGTGGACGTAAGAGATAGGGAGCAGGGATATTGGATGGAAAGAAAGAGACTCAAGAACACATACTTAGAGGAAAATAACGGCACAAATAATAAGAGAGACAAAAAGAAGTTCTATATTTTTGATAAGGATTGGAAATGGATGGTGGATAACATTGATACAATCTGTAAATTAGAGAGATTGGATGAAGAGCGCGCTGAAAAGTTTGACTACAAGGATGGCCAAGAATATTATCTGTCTTTTCTTAAAGCATTAGATATTTCATTTGCTCCGCAAACCTTCTACTTTATGTATAACGGAGAAGTCCGTGAAGTCCTCATTGGCGTAGGAAGGCTTCAGGACCTAGATTGGGAGAATTCATTAATTGTTTCCTCTAGCAGGGTTTACTTCTACAAAGACCCGGATGGCAAAGAATTTGCATTCACAATACATTATAAGGCATGGAGAGATTTCAAGGGCAACGTAAGGATACAGTTCTTTGATGATAGGACAGAGGAATCTCAAGTTAATGGTGAAGCAAAATTAGGCATATATGCATCTGACTTTGATAAGTTTAGCATTGGAAAAGAATCAGTGATTGTATTTAAAAATAGCATGGGCCAATGGCATCCTTTAGAGTCAAGTAGATATGCCGGAGCAAAAATTATTCATTCTATTGATTTAAACAATGTTAGCTTAAAGGAAAAAGCATTCTTATTTGATGTAACCAGATTCAACAAGGAGTTAGATATAAATATTAATGAGGAAAATCCGCAGCAGGATTATATTTCTCTCGCACAAAGGACAAAGGAGCTTAATGATATAGACCCAGGCTTAATGAGCAGGAAATACCGTATAGGTAAAAGCGGTGAGGGAAAATTAATCTTAAGGATGAATGGATTTGAGATTGATGAAAAAGGAAATATTGTGAATACTCCTAGATTTATTATGTTCGTTCTATATAGATCAGAGATTTTAAGCGCTACAGAGGCAGGGCCTTTGCATTTTGGTTTTGGCGATTTTGGTTATGCATATATTTGTAAGACTAACGAGGATGGAACTCCTTGCATTGACCCAAGTGCGTATAGCAAACCTGACAGGATTTCAAGGCTTAGAAACTCCCTCTACGGTTATAATTTTGAGCCATGGGAGAATTCATATTGGGTTGCTAAGAGATATGGACTTAAGGTTGGTAAATATAACGGGATGCCTGTGTTCTCTTATGAGCTAGAAGATACTACTATGAATAGAGAAGGGCTAAAGTTTATTATGGATGACTTAATAGGAGGCTGGACTATTAAAGAAGGCTACAAAGAGCCTGTTTCAAATTTGATTAGCCCAATAATTGAAACAGGCAGAACGGTTTATTATGATGCAGACCAGACCTACTATCCTAAACCAAAATATGGCGTTAAACAA
>JBFZAD010000154.1:0-3152 GCA_041309125.1 Candidatus Omnitrophota bacterium | reverse complement strand
CTACCTGTTTTTCTATTACATATATGGCACAATTGCCGAAGAAGCCCTTTTTGATAAACTCCGAAAGGAGATGAAGCCCGGCGCTTTACTGGTTATTTTTTCATACGGCTTCCCTGAAGAGCCCCCTCTTCCTGTTGGTTTTGTCAGAGAGGAATATGCCGGCGTATCTAAAAAGTACTTCCGGATATATAAAAGAGTGAATGGCATTACTAAAATAGATAAATTAGCGGCAATTTTAAAAAAATGTGATTATGGAAAACAAGTCCAAACACAGCCTTTTGATAATTTAGAGCAGATTAAGCATTTATTAAGTGAAATCGGACAAGATTTTGAAATTGCTATTTTTGTTTCAGTTCTGCATTTAACTGATTTTGCGCTGAATAGCGATTATATTCTTGTGTTGAATAATAAGCGGGAGTTAGTCGTTACTGAGTATAATAAGTTTGGCCAGAAAAAAATCTATACTAATCAAATAGACCAAGAAAAATTTCTTAAGAGATGCGGTATTTTACAAGAAGAAGGCAGAAGAGAAAGGGCTATACACATAGTACGCGGGGATAGGGATTCAGTATTAGACCCGGATCGCCTGATGGCGAGAAATGAATATTTAAAGAAAGAATGGGAAGAGTTATTTAGGAGGCGTTTTAGTTCAGGCCATTCTCATCCGAACGGATCTTTAGAGCCTACTCCGGGTGATTATAATATTTTGTTTGGTATGCACGAGGACAGTAGCAAACAAATTGATATTATTATGCGGGCGCTAGATGCTTCAGATAATTATTATTGGAAGCATCTTCGAGGCAATAGTGAAGCAGAAAAAGAGATGCGTGCGCGCTTAAAGGCTATTTTGGAAGAAATTGATTTGCCGCAAATAATAAAAGAAAAAATATTAGAAAAAGAGATTATTTCTGAAGAGGAGCAAGATAAAATTCAAATTATATTAATCGGTAGTTTCCCGTGGGGAGAAAAAACAGAACAGGCTTATGATATAGATGTAGTAGTTATCGTTCCGGGAGATAAAAATTATATTGATTCATTTGCTATGCCTTACCGGATAGATGAATTTAATGATGAACGCTCTGTACAATTACCAACAAAAATAGATTTGGTTGTATTTGGGAAAGAGAATATACCGTCTGTAGAGATACCATGGCTTAAGCTGTATATGAATTCCGGTATTAATATAGGCAGAGAAGACTATATCCAGGGATTAGAACTTACTCGCGATGATTGCTTATGGCTGATTAATGCTTTGCTGAAAATCCCCGGGATTTATCGAAATAAACGCGTAGAAGAAGATAGTTTAATTTGGAAGAGGGTTTTGGAATGTGCTCTGATTATTTATTCTCAATTCCCGGATTATGCCCAGGACGTGGACAATATATTTAGAGAGATGTTTGACAGTAACGCCAGAGATTGTTATAGAGACTATTATTTAGGTAATAAAAAGCCTTGGGATAAGAAGCGCATAGGATGGTCAGAAGAATTCAGGAGTAAAATTGAGCATTTAACCCAGCAAATAGCTGCAAACGAGAAAAATAACCTTATCGCTACCGACGGAACAAAGGGAACAAACAATTTAAGCGCAAGGCAAGAGTCTTATCATATAGACGGGACAGTGCCATGGATATTAAGAGAACTAAAAGAAATTTTCCGCAATATTGATAATCTTATCGCTTGGCTTGATAAAATTAAAGCGGAAAGAGCTAGAAATTTTAATAAATATGAGGACCTAGAAAGATTTATTAAGCAGCGGCATGTCAACACAAAAATTGCAAAAGAAGACTTACTGGAATTTTTCTTCGGGGGGACATGCCCGGCTGAAGGCTATTGGATTCCTTCCGGCTTAGATGTAAAAAGAATGATTCAGTATGCCCAAGCATTAGGTAATACCGATAAACCAGTTATTTTCAGTATCGGAAGCGGAGCCTGTTTGTTAGAGATGATGTTAGCAGAGCAAGGCGCCAGAGTTATTGCGGTAGAGCCGGATAAGAAACTGGTAAAAATAGTGGTAGATGAATATGGCCTTAAAGAAAGCATAATAGAGGGATATTCTGTTTTCCAAAATGAAGATGAATCATTTACTTTAATCTTGGCTAACTCTAAACAAGTAAGGGATGATTTAGGGAAGTTGAAAAAAGAATTGTTTATCGGGGCAATAGATTTAGCTATTTGTTCTTTTATGCCGATGGAGGTAGATTTTACCGGCGATATGCGCGCCTTAGGAGCAGCGGGGATTATTCATATTATAGATTTAGAGGAAACAACAGGAGTAAGAGGCATAAGTTATGCGCTTAATGACCAAGAATTAGAAGCAAGAATAAACGCTTTAACAGAATTCAGGAAGCAAAAACAGCCTTATTATAGCTTTGCCGACGAACGTTATAAAGATATAGGAATGTGGCCGGTAAAAGGTACGTGCCCGCACTTGTTTGTGAGTGCAATAGTCTGGCTTAAAGAGAACGAAAGCCCAAGGGCGGATATTATGGCTGCCTTGAATTTTAGCGAGGGCTCTTCGCCATATCCTTGGGAGCACGGAGAATGGGTTCCCCAAAGTTTTCAAAATCCCGGCGGGATATTCTACGGAGCATATGAAGAATGGAAAGTAGCATGGATAAGTGCGCTTAGAGACACAACGCCGATACGATTTGTAACGGGCAGTGATATGATGCGTAAGATTAACAGGGAGGACGGGTTTATTCCTGCGGGATTTTATCCCGGCGCTGAAAAAATGGCCTTAGCAATCCACAGGATAATTAATTGGATTCGGGCTAAAATTAAGCCTGATAAAAAGCATTTAGAAGAAAAACCGGCCATGCCGGGCATGCAAAAGGCATCGGGAAGAGGCTCAGAAAAATTATTTGTACGTAAAGAATATTTTTCGAGTTACGAGGGCATAGATTTTTATATCAAAGAATATAGATCTAAGAAAAAGATTACATACGAGATTTTCGTTGGGAAAGATCAGATAGGCTATGGTAATGTTATCTTAAGAGAGGCTGTTTTTATTAAAGATTTTAAGCTTAGTGAAAGGTATGAAAAACTTTACCCGGTTTTATTAAGGTATCTAGCCGGCAATTTCCCTCAGCGGAAACTAAAAACCGAGACAGATTCAGAAGATATAGAAAATGCATTTAAGGAGTCTTTTGAAA
>JBFZAD010000153.1:0-2862 GCA_041309125.1 Candidatus Omnitrophota bacterium | reverse complement strand
TCAGAAATCTATGGCAAAAATGTTAACGGCCCTTTAAAAGAAACAGATGATAGGATATTGGGTTCTCCTCAAAAAAGTAGGTGGGGATATTCTACTGCCAAAGCAGTTGATGAAATGTTAGCTTATATATATTGGAAAGAGAAGCAGGTCCCAAGCATAATTGTTAGATTGTTTAATACTGTAGGCCCCAGGCAAACTGGTCACTACGGCATGGTAATACCTCGTTTTGTAACCCAGGCCTTAAAGAATGAGCCTATTACTGTTTATGGGACAGGGAAGCAATCAAGATGCTTTCTGCACGTTAAAGATGTAGTGGATGCCTTGATTAAATTATCAGAGCACCCTAGGGCGATCGGTGAGGTTTTTAATATTGGCAGCCAAGATGAGATAAACATAGAGGATCTAGCTAAAAAAATTATAAAAATTACAAAGAGTAATTCAAAGATTAAGTTAATTCCTTATAGCAAGGCATATGAAGAAGGGTTTGAAGATATGCAAAGAAGAGTGCCTGATATAACCAAGATTAATTCGTTGATTGGTTTTAAGCCAACCTGTAATTTGGAAACTATTATTAAGGATGTTGTTGATTATCAAGAAAATTACAAATAATGAGTTTTATAATTTATTTTACAGTTCCTTTTTTGCTCTGCATCTTTTTAACTCCCCTAGTAAGAAAGCTCGCTATCTCCAATGACCTTATAGCTAAGCCAAAGCAAGACAGGTGGCATAAGCAGCCTACAGCACTACTTGGTGGAATAGCAATTTATCTATCGGTTTGTCTTTCCTTTTTATTATTAAACTTCAATAAGTCATTAATAACCTGGTTTATTGCCGGAACGATAATCTTTGCCGTAGGAATTTATGATGATTTTAAAAGGATAAATCCTTATTCAAAACTCTTAATACAGATATTTATAAGTAGTATCATCGTATTCTTTGGATATAGATTTAACTTAGGCGAGCTTTCTTATTTGAGCATACCTTTATCTATTATTTGGATTATCGGCATTACAAACTCATTTAATCTATTGGATAATATTGATGGGTTAGCCTGTGGAATTGCCGGTATATCTTCTCTTGTGCTTTTCTTAAAATCTTTAATTTTTGGAACTGTAAGTCCTGCAAGTGTTTTATCTTTGATGATTTGCGGTGCTTGTTTTGGATATCTGCCTTATAATTTTAATCCTGCCAAGATCTTTATGGGAGATTCAGGGAGCATGTTTCTAGGTTTTAGTCTCGCGATTTTCTCTATGTTTGGAACAACTTATCATGCTTCAAATCTTTTCACGACTCTAGTAATTCCAGTGGCTATTTTAGGAGTTCCTATATTTGATACAATATTTGTTAGCTTTACCAGAAAGATTACCGGATTAAGGATATTTAAGGGAGGAGTTGATCATACTTCTCATAGATTAGTTTCTTTGGGGCTTTCGGAAAGAAAAACAGTTTTATTATTATATTTATTGAGTATTATTTTTGGAATACTTGCTTTGTCATATACTAAATTCGATCTTTTAATTGTTACAATTTTCCTAATTCTTACAGTCATTATTTTATTGTTTTTTGGAATGTTTTTATTTGAAGTTAAGGCAGACACCTATGATGAAATACAAAAAATTCAACAAAAGCAATTTAAAAATGGCAAATTGGTTTTAAATACATTGGTACTGCATAAAAGGAGAATTGCAGAGGTTGTGGTTGATTTTGTATTAATTTGCGTTGCGTATTATTCTTCATATCTATTGAGATTTGAGGGTAAAATTTCATACCCAAACGTTGAGCTTATAATGCAGTCTTTACCATTGATAATAATAATTAAGTTTGTATGTTTTATATATATAGGGCTCTATAAGGGTGTGTGGAAGTATGTTGGCATAACCGATTTAATTTCGATATTTAAGGCAGTATCCTTAGGCACAATTCTTTCCATTATATCATTGACTATTTTTTTTAGATTCCATGAGTATTCAAGGGTTGTCTTTATAATTGACTGGCTCCTGACTCTTTTTTTTGTTTCTTTCTCTAGGGTATTACTAAGGGTATTAAAAGAATACTTTTTTGAGATATCCTCAAAAGACAGGGGCAGACGAATTCTTATAATAGGAGCAGGAGACGAAGGAGAGATGGTCTTGAGAGAAATAAAAAACAATAAATCCTTAGGGTATCAGCCAGTTGGCTTTTTAGACGATGACATAAAAAAAATTGGAAAAAGAATCCATGGAATTGCAGTATTAGGGAATAGGAAGGCTTTGTCAAATATTATAAATGAATATAGTATAGAAGAGGTTATAATAGCTATTTCTTCTGCCAGGGAAAGCAATTTTGGAGATATTATTAAGAATTGTAAGGAATTAAATATTCCATGCAAGAAGGTTTCGAGGGTCATTGAATTTATAAAATGGACAGAGTAATTATAGCTTTAGATAAAGTAATTTTCGTTTTTCTTTTAATTTTAATTTTTAGTTTACCTTTTTCAAATGCATTAATTGAGATTTCAGCAATTTCTTCAATCCTTTTATGGATTCTTAAAAGAATCATTTTTGTTCGATTCAGTAAACAAAGTTTTTTCCCCAGCTCATTTTTAAATCTACCAATATTTATATACCTTTTATTTCTCGTAATCTCAACAATATTAAGCAGCAATATCTCGCTTAGCCTAAGATTTTTCTTTAGAAAGACTTTAGAGCATATAGCAATCTTCTTTATCATATTTGATACTTTTGATTCAAGAGATAAAATTAAGACTTTTTTCAAAGTATTATTATCTTCCTTAATCTTAATTTCACTTGATTGTTTAATACAGTATTTTACCAAGTTTGAACTTTTAAGACATAGAATAGCAGTTGTTGATAGGATTGCAGG
>JBFZAD010000152.1:0-4177 GCA_041309125.1 Candidatus Omnitrophota bacterium | reverse complement strand
TGCCAATTATGCGGGAGATATTGCTAAGGCGGGATTTAATAATCGAACTGGTAGTAAAAGATTTAAAGGCCCGCTATTTACGGACAGCACTTGGGTTTCTTTGGGTGTTTCTGTCTCCTCTTGTGACTGTGGTAATTTTCTATGTTGTGTTCTCTGTTATTCTACAAGTTAAAATCAGTGAGGCGCCGTTTCTGCTTTATCTGATGACAGCGGTATTTTCCTGGCGATTCTTTCAGGATTCTCTTATGTGTTCAGTTACCAGCCTGATTGATAATAAAAATTTAATTAAAGAGTCAAATTTTCCGCATTATTTTATACCTCTATCCATTGTTTTAGCTAATCTGATAATTTTCTTGCCTTCTTTATGCATATTAATCGTCACATCTCTTTTCATGCTAAGGGCGCTGCCAGTTTTTATTCTGTTGTTGCCGGTTGTCCTGGGCATTCATTTAATCGTAACAATAGGTTTATCACTGCTTGTTTCTATTCTTTATCTAAAATGGCGCGACACAAAGTATATAATGGATGCGGCCTTGCAGATATTATTTTACTCTACTCCTGTATTCTATTCTGTTTATCTGGTTAAGAATGTATTTCCTCGTTTTTGGTTCAGTGTTTATGCTCATAATCCTTTTGTAGGCATATTGGATTTATATAGAATCGCCGTTTTAGAAGGGTTCTATAATAAAATGCAAGGAATTGCGGGATTATTGAGTCTTGTGGTATCTACTGCGGTATTTGCATCAGGCTTTTTGTTATTAGGGTTTTATTCCTATAGAAAGAATAGGGAGAGCATAAATGACTACCTCTCCTATTAAAACCATAGAAAATAATAATATGCAGGCAAGCAAGGTACTTGAGTTAAATGCAGTAAGCAAAAAGTACCCTTTTATTAAGCAGGGCAACAGGGGTATTAAAACAGGTTCAGAAGACTTTTGGGCATTAAAAGACGTCTCATTAGAAATACTCGGGGGAGAGATCCTGGGGATAATCGGAAGGAACGGCGCCGGAAAGACCACGCTCTTAAATATTATCGCCGGAGTGTTGTCTCCAACTGAAGGAACGGTTAACGTATCCGGTAAAGTTTTGGGATTATTTAATCTGGGTGCCGGTTTCCAGGATGAACTAACCGGCAAGGAAAATATTTTTCTTAACGGCGCTATAATGGGGGCAACCAAAGATGAGCTTAAGAATCAACTGGATTCCATAATTGATTTCTCTGAGTTGGGCAACTTTATCAATATGCCGTTAGGCAGCTATTCGCAGGGTATGCGTCTTCGCCTGGGGTTCAGTATTATTGCTAATTTGGACTTTGATGTGTTAGTCATAGATGAAGTTTTAGCGGTGGGAGATACCTTATTCCAGAATAAGTGCTTCGAGCGTTTAATGGACTTCAAACGCAACGGTAAAACAATGGTAATTACGGCTCAAAACATGGATTTAATAGAGCGTTTATCCGATAGGGTAGCGCTCCTAGACCACGGTCGATTATTATTCCTTGGTAGTGCAACTGAAGGTATTGATAGATATCGAATTTTATTAAATACTGCGAAATTCTTCGTAGGCCCGGATCAAGAAAATGTGAACTTAATTGAGAATACAAAGAAATGGGCTGACGATAAATCTAATTGGGGTAGGATTCTGGGTACTAAAGAAGTGCTTATAAATAAGGTAGAGTTTGTAAATAGATTCGGTTGGAGATGTTCTCGCATAAAAAGTGGCGAGCGGCTAAAAATCAAAGTTTATTTTACTGTGAGGAATAAAATTAAACAGCCGCATTTCGGTATCGCAATATTCAGAAATGATGGAGTATACTGTTACGGTCCCAATACGCGGTTTGATGGGATCAGGATCGGTGATCTGGATATAGGAATCGGTTATTTTGTATTGGATTGCCATAAAATATTGCTGGCTTCGGGAGAATACCGTATCTCAGTAGCCATCTGGGATAAGTTTGAAACTTTGGCGTTTAATTATCATGAAGGGTATTACAAATTAACCGTTGATGGTAATATCGGCAAAGGTCATGAGCTTTTAAATATACCATTTAGGATTGTTAATAAAAAATGTAATAACTTAAGAAAAGCCAGTATAGACTTAGGTATGCTGGCAGATAAATGGGGCCAGAAGACTGATAGAGAGGAAGTAAGGCTTGAATATATAAGGGTATTGAATAATCTGGAGGAAGAGTCAGATCGCTTTGTGACCAATGAATCTGTAAGTATGGTAATTAGTTTCAGTAAACTTAATAATGATGTCAGAGATTATTGCCTTTGGACAGGCATTTATCGAGACGATGGAATTTACTGCCAGGGTATAACTCAGGCCTTTGGAAAAAATAAGATTTTTAAGATAACGTTTCCTGAATTCTCATTGCTGCCTGGTGGCTACAGGGTTTCTCTTGGCATATGGGATTCCAGGCAGGAGGAATTTTTTATGTGCCACCATGCTTATTATCCATTCCGGATTATATTTAATCGAGATGACCACGGAACAGTCTATTTGAAACATAATTGGAGCTGGAGATTGCCTGTAGCGAAATGAAAGAAACATTCCCCTTGGTCAGTATAATTACAGTAAATTATAATGGAAAGCAATTCCTGGATGATTGTTTTGGCTCTTTGCTAAATTTAAACTATCCGGAAGAAAAATTAGAGATTTTTATGGTTGATAACGGATCAGCAGACGGCTCATTAGATTATGTTAAGCGAAATTATCCTGCGGTCAGATTGATTGTTAACAGCGAGAATAATTATGCTAAGGCAATGAACCAGGGAATAAAGCAGGCCAAAGGTGATTACGTTGCCTTGATTAATAACGATGTAAAAGTAGACAAAAATTGGCTGGTAGCTTTAGTGCGATGCATGCAAAAAGACGCTTCCATAGGGGCTTTGGGAAGTAAAATTTTGTTTATGGATGGCTCTATACAAAGCGTGGGGCATCAGGAGTACCCAAATTTTTATTGGGGGGATATAGGTTTTTACGTTAAAGATTCCGGTCAATATGCCGATGCAAAGGAAGTCGCAAGTATTTGTGGGTGCTCAGTATTATATCGTAGAGAATGTTTAGAAGCTGTGGGTCTTTTGGATGAAGATTTTAATCTGTTTATGGAAGACGTAGATATGAGCTTAAGATGCAGAGAAAAAGGCTGGAAACTTTTGGCTTGTCCCGAGAGTATCATTTATCATAAATTTCATGGCACAATTGTTAAAGAAGAGAATGCCAAATACTGGCAGGAAGCAAATCGACTTCTTTTAATAGCTAAGCATTGGCCGGAAAAGCTAGCAGACGCTTTATCTGGGAGGGATTATTTTACAGTGAAGAATGGTTATGCTAATGCCAATGATATAAGCACTGTTTTAGGTAAAGTGTTTGCTAAATTGATAAAGGAACATGGGCAGGAAGCGACAGAAAAATTTAGCTCCGGCTTATTTGATGCTGTACGCAAGATTTACAATTTTGAAAAAGATTATTTAATACAGGTATCCAAAAATCAAAATTTGTTAATCTCCTCTATGCGGGAAGGTCTTTCCACGAAGGACGGGGAAATCTCCTCTATGCGGGAAGGTCTTTCCACGAGTGAACGGGAAATATCATTTTTAAAAAAAGCGCTATCTTTGAAAGACCAAGAACTTTCATCTAAGGAACAGCACATAATATCATTGGAACAAAGTCTTGAATCATTAGGGAGGAAAAAAGAATTAGAATTAAATGATGCTAAATTGTTATTACAACAGACGCGAAAAGAATTAAATGAGATAATGGTTTCTACTGGATATAGATTTATTTTAAAGCCTTTATGGGATTTTTTCTGGCCATTAAAACAGAAATCGCTAAGGGTAAGAAAAAAAATTAAGAATATTTTGAGTTATTCGAGTTTCGAATTAAACAATATGAAAACTAGGCTAACTAAAATATACAACAAAATATCTTCCAAAATGACTAAGATTCATTATTTTTTCCCTATCCGTGATAAATGGGTGAATGTTTATATTAATCACATCAAGTATAAAACCTTTCCTCCTAAGCCTAAAAGATTAACCTTAATGCTCACTAGTGTATGCAATCTTAAATGCAGATTTTGCGATATACCGCAGAGAGGTTATAATAAAAAAGAATTATCAAAGAATGAAGCGTTTAAAATTATTGATTCTGCCGTAATGTTAGGGATCGAACA
>JBFZAD010000151.1:0-4508 GCA_041309125.1 Candidatus Omnitrophota bacterium | reverse complement strand
TTATGGCTGTCTGTATTTAGAATTAGCTTTGCACCTATTTTTCTAGCCAAGCTTATTACATGGCTATTAGTCTTTCTGTGTCCATGCCTTGCTGTAACCTCTAAGAATATTCCTTTTTCTTTTGCTAATACTACATCTTCTTCTAATATAAGGCCAGGATGTGCTAAGATATTTATGTCAGATTCTAACGCAGCCCTGTTTGTCCCCTTAATTACCGGCTCTGCTGGAGTCTCGCCATGGCCTATGATCACCTTTATACCATTACTTCTTGCATAACTAGAAAGTACTTTAAATTGTGATGGCGGAATATGTGTTAGCTCAATTCCAGGTAGAACCTTAATATTAGAATCAGCAGGCCAATGACTGGTCATTTCTATTATTGCCGAGACATTCTGCTTTATATTGGAATAATCCGAGTGGTCTGTTATGGCAATTGCCTTGTAGCCTTTGGCCGCATAGCGCACAGCTACCTCTGAAGGTAGAAGCACGCCATCGCTTAATAGTGAATGAGTGTGTAGATCGTACATTTTTCGTATTGCGTCGTGCGTCGTGCGTACCGCGTTTATGCATAACGCACTACGCTTGACGATATGCCCCAGGGCGGATTCGAACCTCCGACACCAGGTTTAGGAAACCTGTGCTCTATCCATCTGAGCTACTGGGGCAAATGGATTTTATAATACTATCACAATCTTAGTAAATTGTCGAGTATGAATTTTAATTTAAATTAAATAATGCCTTGTCACCAACTTCTAAACCAATTCTTTCACATACACCAGAATTTACCTCTAATACATATAATGCCTCTTTGTTAGGCCTTATTGATAGACAATCATCTTCTTTACAGGGCAAAGCATTCTTTTTTATATGTACAACTTCTTTGTCTTTATTAATCCAGATTATATCAAGTGGTATAAGAGTATTCTTCATCCAAAAACTATTGGTGGCTTCTTCACTAAATATAAATAACATTCCACTATTCTTATCTAGGGATTCTCTATACATAAGCCCTCTTGCTCGCTCCTGTTGAGAATTTGCTATTTCAACAACAAAGCAGGAATCTTTAAAACAGACTTGTGGGCTCTTATTGACACTGCAGCCTGCGATTATTAAACTAAAAATAAAAAAGCAACGCGCACTTCGCGTTGCTAATCTCAATATATCATTCTTCATTCTTAATTCTTCATTACCACAAGTACACCGCGTAGGTGTCCGTTCGGGGACACCTACGCGGTGGTAAGGTTGGGTGAGCTAATACTTTATAATCGAGTCTACCTTGTATCCTTTTAACTTCTCTCTTCCATTTAAGAAAACTAATTCAATCAAGAAATTCACTCCAACTACCTTTCACTTTAGTTTCTCGACAAGCTCACAAACCGCATGAGCCGTTCCGCCAGTCGCCAGAAGATCATCAACTATTAAACAATTCGAACCTTGCTTAATTGCATCTTCGTGTATCTCTAATGTATCAGTCCCGTACTCCAATGCATATGTAGCCTGTATTGTCTTATAGGGAAGCTTACCTTTTTTTCTTACAGGCACGAATCCTGAACCAAGCTTATAACACAAGGCACCTGCAAAAATAAATCCACGTGATTCTACTGCAAGAATATAATCAACTTTTCCCTTTATATTCTTTGCCATTAAGTCAACTGCATTTTTAAAGGCCTTTTTATCATTTAGTAAAGTAGTGATGTCCTTAAATAAAATACCTTTCTTTGGGAAATCAGGTATGTCACGGATATATTTTTTCAGCTCTTCCATAGCTGCCTCCTTGGAGTAAAACAAGTAGCAATTCTCTAATTTACTAGTAACTAGTTACTAGTTAGAGCCTGACAAGAAGCCCGCTTAATTAACCTAGCATGAAGCGTTTCTTTAATAGGGCCCTTTAACTTTTTTCTTATCATCAAATTCAACTTTTCAACGCCTAATCTGCCCATTTCTTGTAAGGGTTGACTGACCGTTGTTAGAGGTATAGGGCTATAAATACTTAAGGGATTATCATCAAAGCCTACGATAGAAATGTCTTTTGGTACGCTTAAGCCGCTTGTTTTTATTACATCCATTGCCTCCATTGCCATGACATCAGATGCAATAAATACGGCACTTGGTCTATTTTTTAGCTCTAGCAAATCTTTCATTGCCTCTCTTGATTGGCTGCGTAAAAAATTTCCAACCTTTATGTATTCTTTGTTGAGTTTAATCTTATGCTGCGCTAAACCCTTTTTATAGCCTTCAAGCCTGGAAATGCCGGCCTGTATATTGAGTGCACCTGCAATAGTTGCAATATCTCTGTGGCCTAGAGAAACAAGATAATCTATTATATGCATTGCCGACTTTTCATTGTCTATTGTTATACAATTTATAGGTTCGGTAAAATAATTATTCAAGACAACATAAGGAATCTTCTTTTCAATAACCCTTTCTAAATTCCTGCTGTCTCCATCGATATCTGAAATGATCACTCCGTCAATATGTGGAGGATTTAATGAAACTAGTGCCTGCCAATCCTCTATCCTTTCTCTAGGCGCCATGTGTATTAACAAGTCGATTTTATTTCTGCTTGCAGCAATACTTGCTCCCTTAATAATCTCTGTGGCAAAAAATGATAGAAACACATCCTCAAAACGAGGAATTATTAATGCGATTACTCTATGCATCGAAACCATAGTAGCTCCTTTTAAAATTACGCAGTACGCACTACGCCGTACGTAATACGAAACGCTTAGCGCACCCCACTTTAGGGCCGGTTATCGCTTTCCTTCTGACGCCTCTTGATTAATCTTTTTAGCTTCTTAAGCGCGGCATCTTCAATTTGCCTGACTCGCTCGCGTGAGACGCCGATTTCTTTTGCTACTTCAGCTAAAGTATTGCTCTTGCCGTCAGTCAGGCCAAATCTTAAATCAAGGATACGCCTTTCTCTATCTGTTATATTTTCTAAAAGAACTTCTACATGTTCTTTTTTTAAGAAACGGCTTATCTCCTCATCTGGAAGCACTGCATTTTCATTCTCAATCAGATCCATTACTTGATCTTCGCCTTCTTCTCCTATTGGCTCCTCAAGAGATGTTACCTTGGTAATCCACGTTTGTATTTCCTCAACCTTTTCAACTGGAATTTTCATCTTTCTCGCAATATCTTCTTTTTCAGGAGGACGTTTCAACTTCTGTGAAAGCTGTTCCTTTGTCTTTTTCCAACGGGCAATCAATTCATTCATATACACAGGGATCCTGATAATCTTACCCTGATCAGATATTGCCCTTGTAATACTCTGCTTTATCCACCAGCCTGCATAAGTAGAAAAACGATACCCCTTCTTGGGATTGAATTTCTTTACCGCCTTCATAAGGCCCATATTACCTTCCTCTATTAAATCCATAAGAGGAATACCCAGATGGATGTATCGCTTGGCGATATTAATTACTAGCCGAAGATTCGAGCGTATCATCTTCTCCTGTGCCTCTTTATTGCCTTTTTTAACAAGCTTGGTCAACTCTATCTCCTCTTTTGGCTTCAAAAGAGGCGTTTTTCTAACTTCTTTTAGGTAAGTCTTTATAGATTCCATTTTTAGCCTTGTTTGTTTTTATTTCGTAAATTACGCTGTACGCAGTACGCCGTACGCAATACGAAAAAGCGCGACCTACTTATTTTTTTTAGCATCTTTAAGCACTGCTTGCGCTGCGGCTAAACGGGCGATCGGAACCCTGAAGGGTGAGCAGCTCACATAGTTCATACCAACCTGATGGCAGAATTCAATTGATGCCGGCTCTCCGCCATGCTCACCGCAAATTCCGACCTCTAAATCTTTTCTTGTCTTTCGCCCTCGCTCAATGCCTATTTTTATCAATTCGCCTATTCCTTCCTGGTCAATTGATTGAAATGGATCAACTGCTAAAATCTTTTTATCCAAATAATCTGGCAGGAATGCCCCTATATCATCTCTTGAAAAACCAAATCCCATCTGCGTCAAGTCATTTGTCCCATAAGAGAAAAACTGAGCAATACCGGAAATCTTACCTGCTACTATACAAGCGCGCGGAATCTCTATCATGGTGCCTGTCATAGTCTTAATTTTTTTAAGATTAAATTTCTTAAGCACTTCATTGTAGACTTTGTCTGCAATTGCAAACTGGTCTTCTAATTCCTTTACATCACAGACAACGGGTATCATAATCTCCGGGTATGGATTCTTGCCTTCCTTGATTAACTCTGCTGCTGCCTCATAAATTGCCCTTATTTGAGTCTCACTTACCTCCGGATATGTAACGCCAAGCCTTACTCCGCGATGGCCCATCATAGGATTGGTTTCGTGGAGATTATCTGCGCGAGAATTAAGCTCATCTAAATTTATATTTAGGCTTTTGGCTAATTCTTCTTGCTGCTCTTTTCCTCGAGGAACAAATTCATGCAAAGGCGGATCAAGAAGCCTGACTACCACCGGATACCCATCCATAGCTTCTAAAGTGCCTTTGATATCCTTCTTTATATAAGGAAATAGCTCATTTAAA
>JBFZAD010000150.1:0-3723 GCA_041309125.1 Candidatus Omnitrophota bacterium | reverse complement strand
CTTAACTTGGAGTCATTTACAAGGGATATTGAGAGAATGGTCAGTAACAATATTATTATTATGCCTGCATTCAGGGATACAACATTCTATGCTATGCCACTTGCAGATAGTTCTCGATTGGTCGAACAGGGCCACGGTAATGCGCTCTTGGGATGGAATGATATGATCGGAACCGGTTGGGAAAATATAATGCAAGTATTTCTTGGCAGGGTGTTTGAGACTTTATCTTATGAAGATACTCAAAAAATGGCATTAACTCCTGATTTAAGAAAAGAGAATGGTGAGTATACCCCTTATGCTTTGATAGATTTCCCTCCTAATGCCTGCTTCCTTTCTGAAGACGCAGCTGCGGCATGGCAGCAAACTTATATCTCAATTGCATTAGGAGAGGAACCCGAATTTGCGATGTCAGAAGGCGTAGCCCATAAGATGAGAGAGTGTTATAGCGCCTCAGAATGGGCGCTTGCGCCTCCTCGTTGGTCAGGCGGCCAAAACCAGATGTTCGGTTCATTTTTTATGCAGACGATTAATGATTTTGGTCCACTCTCAATCTTTGAAAAAGAGGCAAGAAGAAATACGGGAAGATTCTATGTGACAAACCCATTAGGTTTCCTCAATATTTTGATCATGCCGCTTGCGATAATCTTTGATTTTATACCTTTTACTGGTATCAGCGCCGTGTTCCTAATTATAGGGTATTTATTTAATCAGATTCTTACCATTAGTGGCTTGTTTACTACTATGAGGTCAAGCGGTTTCTACAAGTCAAACGCACTCTTTGGGGTGGCATTTGGTATTATGTTGGGTTTCTTGTTTGGCTGGACTAATCTAGGCAGTGTATCTATCGCTTTAATAACGGGATTACTCTTTGGTTCTCCCGTAGGATTTTCAGTATGGGTTTCTCAGAGAATAAGAGATATTGTGCTCTTTGCCCCTCGTTGCGCAATAGAAGCAATATCGCAGATACAGAGCTACAAGGGATTAGATTTTCAATTCAAAACCAGTGGCGGCGGCAGCTTTGAAAGAACCGATGTAATAAAGAGAACCTGGAATAATAAGCAATTTGTGATTATGTATGTCATTGGCGGCCTCTTTACGCTGCTAGACTTCTTTATCTTAAGTTTAGGCCTTGATTTAACCAATGTCATCGCGTTATTTATCTCGCTCTATTTTACAGCTTCCATTCTGGTGGGGGGCATGATCATGGAAAATAAGCCAGGACGTAAATTTAAAGGCGGCAGCGGTGATACGATCGCGCGGATACTCGGTATAGCGGTTGGCGTTTTTACAATGGATGCGCTCTACGCATTCGTGTGGGGAGGAAGTTATCTAGCTCTCTTATTACCTTTCGACGCTCAGGCGTTAACTATTATGGGCGCTATAGGGTTTATAATAACCATTCTTATTCAAACATGGAGATTCCGATATGACGCATATAAAACCTCCGTTTTAGAGAATAGAATTAATGACGCTAGAAAAGAGAAAGATGCAAAAACTGAAGCATTGCGCATATTGGAAAGTAGCGAACAGGAAATAAGCCGTAAAGATTTTGAACAGGAAACAGCGCCCCTTATAAATAGAATTAAGGCACTGACGACTCAATTAAAAGAATCAGAGCCGAAATTTAAACAGAAGAAAGAGAGTAAATTCGCAACTCACGGAATGCAAAGATTGTTCTGGGAATTTAAAACATATTTCTGGATGTTGGTTTTTGCTTTAATTTGGCTTGTACCGGTGCCCACCCCCGATTCCTTTACATTGGTAATAAGGAGTGGAACGGTGCTAGAGATTTCCTTTGCGATGCTAGTGACGATTATGGCCTGGATATTTGGTAGTGGTATTGTTATGACATATATAGGTAAATTATGGGCTATGGGAGAAACTCGGTATATTAAAAAGAGGTTAGGTGTTTTATTGCATGACTACAGAGTAAAATATGCAGAGCTGGATTCAAGTACGCAATCAAAAATTGATGCGTTAGTAGTACAGATTGGTATCTTCTTAGACAAAAAGGGTTATGCCGATATTAAGAAAGCTTTAAAAGAAGGAGAAGATATATTGAAACGCTTCTTAATTCCTGACAATTCCCAGCAGGGTATAGAAGAATTAGGGCAGCAGGCTGAGCAGGAAAATGCCTCTTCCGCGCTTATTGGCAGCAAGAAAAGAATTGTTATGGCTACTCCCGAAATTATGCCCTGGTCAAAAGCAGGAGGGCTGGGAGATGTTATGGGAAGTTTGCCTAAAGCGCTGGCGAAAAGAGGGCACGAGGTAGACGTGTTCACGTTGCTGTATGACTCTATTGACAGAACAGTTTTTGAGGATACTGGAATTACTCTATCAAGGAATATGGACAGGATTGATATGACTTTGCCGCTATACAAAACGCATATAGATGGCGTTACCGTCAACTTTATTAAAGATGGATATTTTACCCGCTCCGCCTATATGGATGATGCTAGATTGGAGCAATTGCTGATCTTATGCCAAGGGACCCTGGATGCAATAATGGCGCAAGGCATAAAGCCGGATATTCTCCATACGCACGATTGGATGACTGCGCTTATTAATGCGTATATGAGAAAGCATCCAAAATATCAGGATTATTTTAGGGATACCGCGGCAGTGTTCACAATACATAATATTGCTCATCAGGGGACATTTCATAAGCAGGCATTACCCAGATTAGATTTAGGATGGGATTTATTCAATGCGCACCAGTTGGAATTCTTTGATCGCTTATGCGCGTTAAAAGCGGGCATTATTTTTTCCGATAAAGTAAATACCGTAAGCCCTACGTACGCGCAGGAAACGAGGATGCCGGGTAAGTACCGCGGCGAAGGGATGGAAGGAGTATTAATAAATCGTGGCGATGATTATACGGGCATACTAAACGGTCTTGATTATGAAGTATGGGAGCCTATGACCGACACTGCATTATTAGCAAGGTACGATGTTGCTACCTATCGGGAAGGTAAAACAATTAACAAGGTCCATCTCCAAAGGGAACTCGAATTACCTGAAAACGGCGCCACCTTCATGATATCTATGATTGCCAGATTAGATCAGCAAAAAGGAGTTGATTTAGTCGCTCAGACTTTACCGCTGCTATTTAATAAATACCCTAATACCCAGGTTGTCATTGCAGGGAAACCGATTGATATAGAGCCTATTAAGCAGCTGATGAGAATTTCCGAGGAATTCCCCGGACGGCTTCGCCTTCTGACATATTATATACCCGAAGATTTATCACACGTAATACATGCAGCGTCAGATATGTTTTTGGTTCCGTCGACATTCGAGCCCTGCGGTTTAACTCAAATGAGTTCTTGTAGGTACGGAGCTATTCCTGTTGTCAGCAATCTGGGCGGGTTAAAGGACAGTATTGAAGAATTCGATTCTGGCACAAATAGAGGTAACGGTTTTATTATCCGAGAACATAACGCAGCAGAATTTTTGGCGGCTGTAGATAGGGCATTAGAAGTAAATAGCGACGAACAAGCATGGGATGTCCTTGTGCGTAATGCTATGGACGCGGATTTTTCCTGGCATCAGAGAGTATGGCAGTATGAAGAATTATACGATGCGGCGTTAGCAAAGGTTCGGGCTTCCTCCAGCGCCCTAATCTTCGGCGCGCTAATGCGTACCGAGCTTACTCAGCGTAACGCATCTTCTTCACCCGTTTCCTCCTACGAAGAACGTGCCAAGCTTGACCGCGCTTTATTA
>JBFZAD010000149.1:0-2762 GCA_041309125.1 Candidatus Omnitrophota bacterium | reverse complement strand
AATACCCTTTTTGCCCAGATGCCTTTCTATAATATCAGAAGGCACAAGCTCATGGATTATCCCGCTCAAGAGAAAACCCACTACCAGCGCTGGGATTGTTTCGTGTAAATAGAATAGTAGCTGTGTTAAAAAAGTGTTCATTTTTGTTCGTATTGCGTTATGCGTTGTGCGTACTGCGTAAAAGCATAAACTAGCCACATGCCCATATTTCGCCTTACGCCTTACTCTTTACGCCTTACTAATACTTGCGACTTCTTACGCTGAAACCAACTTTTTCATCTCCGGCACTTCTTCCTTTAACACCTGCTCAATTCCATTCTTTAGAGTCATCTGGCTCATAGGACAACCGCAGCAAGCGCCTTTAAGACGAACCTTTACTGTATTATCATCTGTGACCTCTACTAATTCCACATCTCCGCCATCCATCTGAAGCTGTGGCCGTACCTTATTTAATGCCTGCTCTATCTTTTCTTTGAATGTCATAACTACCTCCCGTTGTTTTTATGACCTTAATATATCCTCTAAACTAAATTTATCAAGTGTCTCATTTATTCTTTTATCTAGCTCAATCCAAACCGGCTTTATTGAACAATTACGTTTATGCAAACATATAGTCTTATGATTCTTGCTAAAACAAATTATATCAAATACCCTTTTTTCTAATGCATTAATCACATCCTTTATTGTGATATCTCTTGGTTCTTTCTTTAGCTTGTAACCTCCTTTTATTCCGCGGATGCTTTCAATCAGATTTGCCCTTCTAAAGCGCATAAGCATCTGCTCAACATAGTCTTTTGAAATCTTCTCTTCTTTTGCTATAGAAGAAATTGTAATGGGTGCCTTTGGAAACTTTGAAGCAATATTTAATATACATGCCAAGCCTATTTCTATTTTTCTTGTTATTCTCATCTTAATTTTATTCTACAATACCCGACAAATTCTGTCAAGTATTATTCTAAAAAAATTATCTAGAAATGTACCTCCATTGCCCTGGTAGGGCAGACCTTTATGCACAACTCGCAGGCAATGCATTTATCATTGTAAAAATTAACCTTCCTGGTCACCGGGTCAACCTCAAGCGCTGCAACAGGGCATATGGGTACGCATACACCGCAGTGGGTACATTTTTCGTCGCTGCGCACTACATCCTGGCTTAAGGGCTGCATCCTGACGCCAGAACTTTCTAAATATTTAATACCTTTTTTTAAATTTTCTTCCTCACCCGACACCTCAAGAACCATCAAGCCTTCTTCGTCAGGCCTAACAAAGGCCTTGAGGATATTAAACATCAGGTCGTATTCCTTAACAAGCTTATAAACTATCGGTTGATCTACAAGCCTGTGCGGAAAATGTAATACTATTCGCTTTGAAATCAATTTAACTCTCCTTGTTTTGTATATTTTACACTTATGTATTCAGAGTTTCAATAAATATATTTATACAACAGGCCTTTCTTTCAATGGCTTAAATGTATAACCGGTTTCTTTACCTGGTAAAGGCAAAACATATTCTGTAAGATAGAATTTGCCAGAGCTAATCCATTTCTTTAGCTCCTTTGATACCTCAACGGCCTTGGAATAGCTGGATAGAGAGCCCGTTGGGACTTCCTTTCCCTTAATATTTATCTTTCCTGATTTTAACTGTGCATAGTTAACCTCTCCTAAGCTCCTTGATATACACTCCGGATAGTCTTTGCTATAATCAATTACTTGAGTCCAGATTTCCTCATCTTTTACTGCGCAGGATCTGCAGATATCTTCGTCTAAAACAGGTATCGGAACTCCGATTGCCACGGTCAAGGTAACGCCGTAACCGGTCATTGAAGTACCTAAGAGCCATTCAGGCTTCATCTGCTTTAAATCTCCGGTCACTGCCAGTGTAGCACCTGGAACACATGGGATTTTATTATCTTTTCTTTTTATCGATGGATTGTGTTGTGTCCCATGCCAAGAGACATAGCCAATCCCACCGCCAAGAAAGATCCTGGTGCCTATACCTATTGTTTTATATTCCGGATCCTTCAGCAAAGGCGATAGCTGTCCTGCTGAACAATAATTTGCATTGCCAAGCTCAGGCTTGAGCATGCCCATATATGTATGAATTATCCTATTAGATAAATTTACTGCAACATTGTAATTTTGATAACAGTTTCTAATATTAAATAAAACTGCCTCATTTAAATCTTTGATATTTATGTATGTCTCAAGCTTCTTGCGCGGATAACAATCTGTTCCATAAGCAGTTGCCGTTAATATCACGTCTTTTCCCGAAACAAGCTCTTGTATAACATGGCCTCCTCCGTATTTGAACTCTCCGGGGTATACCTTGTTTAGAGGGTCTGTCTCAGGCAGTGCTGTAGCGCCCAAGAATAAATCCACTGCTGCAAAACCAGTATATGCAGGAACATCATTAACCGTGACCCTACCTCCTCCAAGTTTAATACGAGGCTTCGAATGGCCGATATTAAAATAGGCACCGGATGAACACATTGGGCCAAATGTTCCGGTTGTTACTACATCCACTTGCTTGGCCGTCTTCTCAACTCCTTGCTTATCTACTAAATCAATGATTTCTTCTGCAGTAACAACCACAACATCGCCTTTTTTAATCTTTTCATTTATCTCTTTTATCGTCTTTGGCATATCTCTCTCCTCTAAACCATTCCCACCGCGTAGGTGTCCCCGAACGGACACCTACGCGGTGTACTAGGTTACGGTGTACTAGGTTAGGTTAAGTTAAAAATAGATCGGTGCTAAGATATC
>JBFZAD010000148.1:0-2779 GCA_041309125.1 Candidatus Omnitrophota bacterium | reverse complement strand
ACAGATATACAGGTCAAGAAGGAATTAAAGTTTACTGCAGGCCAAGAGGTATTGGTTCAGATTGTCAAAGAGTCATACAGGACAAAGGGCCCCCGGGTAACCACTCATTTAAGTATTGCAGGTAGACATTTAGTCCTAATGCCCCAGGATACAAATGTAGGTATTTCTCGTCGGATTGAAGATGATAAAGAAAGACAAAGGCTGTACCAGATAATCCATCAGGTCTCCATACCGGATAATATGGGCCTTATTATGAGGACTGTCGCTCAAGGCAGAGATAAGCGTGAGATTGAAAGGGAGTTTAAGTCGCTCTTAAAGATATGGCAAAGGATAAAAATTGTAGCAAGCAGAAAGAAGCCTGGCAGCCTGGTTTATGAAGAATATGATTTGACCTTGCGTGTTTTACGTGATTCCTTTACAGATGATATAGAGAAGCTCATTGTTGACTCTAAGCCGGAATTTATCAGAATAAGGCGTTTTGTCCATGCCTTTTTCCCACATCTATTAAGAAGGATTGAATTCTATAGACAAGAGGCGCCGCTGTTTGTTTTTAAGAAGATTGAGAGTGAGATTGATAAGATTTATCATAATAGGGTATATCTAAAATCAGGCGCATATTTAGTTATCGAACCAACAGAGGGCCTTGTAGTTATAGATGTAAATAGTGGCCATTTTAAGAAAAAAAATATGTCGCAAGAAGAGGCTATATTTTTGATTAACAAAGAGGCTGCAGTAGAGGTAGCAAGGCAGTTAAGGCTTCGGGATTTAGGCGGGATTGTGGTTATTGATTTCATTGATATGGAAAAAGAAGAGCATAGGCGTGAGGTCCTAAGAATCATCAAAGATGCCCTAAAAGAAGACAGGGCAAAGACAGATGTCTTAGGGATTTCTAAGTTCGGCCTTATTCAGCTTACCAGAGAGCGCACTATGCGCACCGTTGAGAGCTTCTCGTATCAGGGGTGTCCTTATTGCAAGGGAAGAGGCAAGATTAAGTCAGTGCAATCAATGGCATTCAGCGTATTAAGAGAGCTTAAAAATACACTCCTTGGAAAGAAGTTTTTAGAATTAAACTGCCTTGTGCATCCTGATGTGCATAATTACCTAGTGAATAATTGTGCAGGCTCATTAAAAAGGCTCCAGCATATATACCGCACCAAGATTATTATAACAGCCAATCCAAATCTGCATTTAGAAGAAATCAAAATAATTTAATTATTTGATTAAAACTATTGCAAATAAAGCTGTTATATGCTAATATAATGGCTTGAATTAAATAAAAATAAAAGGAGATGAGGTAAATGTACGCGATTTTAGATTTAGGTTACGGACAGTGTAAGGCAGTCAAAGACGAGACAATAACCGTCCAAAAAATAGAAAAAAAGGAAGGAGAAGCTATTACCTTTGATAAGGTGATTCTTCTAAGCGAAGACGACTTTATCAGTATTGGCCAGCCATATGTTAAGGATGCCGAAGTCAGATGTCAAGTCTTACGGCATTTTAAGACCCCCAAACAGATAGCCTATAAATACAAAAGACGCAAGGACTCCCACAAGAAAATAGGCCACCGCCAGCAGTTAACTAGTCTATTGGTAAAAGAAATAGCAAAGAAATAACTACACTTACTATGATTGACGAGGTTTCTATCCATGTTAATGGAGGCGACGGCGGCAAGGGTTGCTCTAGCTTTTACACCGATAAATATTTAAGGCCCGGTAAGAGGGGAATAGGCAGGCCCAATGGCGGCGACGGCGGCGACGGCGGCGACGTGATATTAAAGGCAGACGATAAGATAACTACTTTATTGGATTTTAAATTTAAACAGCATTTTAAGGCCGAAAATGGCTTAAATGGTTCAAGCAAGAATCAGCGCGGGGCAAACGGCAGCGATTTAATCTTAAAAGTTCCTGTTGGCACAGTAGTTACAGACTTGGATAGTAATTGCATTATCAGAGATTTCACTGTCAACAATGAAGAGGTGCTCATTGTAAAAGGAGGAAGAGGCGGCCAGGGAAATGACAAAGGAAGGATTGCCAAGGATCCAATCCCTGGAGAATCAAAGAGGCTAATGCTCCAGCTGAAAGTTTTGGCAGATGTTGGTATCGTAGGGCTGCCTAATGCAGGAAAGTCAACCCTCATAACTGTTCTATCAAATGCTAAATCAAAAGTTGCAAATTTTCCTTTTACAACAAAAAATCCTGTATTAGGAATTGTAGAATACGAATATAAAAGATTCAGTATTGTGGATATACCCGGGCTTATAAGGGATTCTCATAAAGGAAAGGGATTAGGGGATAGGTTCCTAAGGCATGTTGAGAGGACAAAGTTACTGCTTCACATCATAGATATGGGCTCTGCTGAAGTTAATCCTTTAGATGACTATAAGACCATTGAAGATGAGTTAAGATTCTATTCAAAAGATGTAGCAGAAAAGAATAGGATTTTAGTAGCAAACAAGATGGATTTAGAGTGTGCAAAGGAGAATCTTAAGGCATTTAAGGTCTCTGTTAAAAAGAAGATATACACAATTTCTGCTCTTAACAAAGAAGGATTGAGCGATTTGATAGCCGCAATTATAAAAAAGTTAGAAGAATAATTAAATGAAGAAGAAAAGATATGTTATAAAGGTCGGATCAAGTATTCTTTGCTCTCAGGATAAAGGAATTGATATAAAGTCCGTCGAGAGATTAGTGAATTCAATCACTACTCTTATCGATTCCGGCAGAGAGATCGTTGTAGTCTCATCAGGAGCGATTGCAAGCGCTATCTGTTTATTGGGATT
>JBFZAD010000147.1:0-4663 GCA_041309125.1 Candidatus Omnitrophota bacterium | reverse complement strand
ATTCATAAAAGTAGCCGGCTTGACTAAAAGGCAGTCCTCTTGTCCGATTTTAATAACGGCTGTTTTACTTTTAGATCTTATATCGTTTTTGAAGCCCTTGTGGTATTTTTTTGCAAAGGCATCAACAACTAAAAAACCTATATTATGCCTTGTATATTTATATCTTAAACCTGGATTGCCTAGGCCGCATACTAACTTCATCAAAGATTTTTTTTATAGGTTATGCCTTGGCCTCGGGCTCTTTGCCTTCAGCTTCTTCTTCCTCGGTCTTCTTCTCTTTCTTGATAACTTCAGGTTCTTGCTTTTCTGCCTCGCCCTCAACAGCCGCAGCCTCAGCTACAGGCGCTTCAACCTTGACGGGTGCAGCAACTGAAAGCATAACCGTAGATGGGTCATGCAGGACCTTTATGCCATCTGGCACAACTAATTCGCTGACATGTATTGCATCTCCTATTTTCAGATTTGACACATCTACCTCAAACTTATCCGGGATTTGAGTCGGCAGACACTCAACTTCAATTTCCCACAAAAGATGCTCTAATGATCCACCTTCTTGTTTTATGCCTATTGGCTCACCCTTTGCCACAATCGGGACCTTAACCTTGATTGCCTTAGTGAGTGAAATCTCGTTAAAATCAATGTGTAGTATCGCATCGGTGACCGGGTGATACTGTATCTCTTTTATAATAACGGAGTGTTCCTTTTTCTCCTTTTGGTTTTCTACCTTTAGCTTGAAGACAATATTCTCTGCCCTTCTGCCGTGTAAAAGTGTCTTTATTTCCTGGCGCAGGACTTTGAGATTTTGATTCTTTTTCCCCTTGCCATATAGACAAGCAGGTATAAACCCAAGATTTCTTATATCAGAAACCTTACTCTTACCTACCCCTTCTCTTATTTGCGAACTCACGTGTAGTTCTTCCATTTGTTTTTACTCCCTCCGTTCAATGAGCACGCGACTTATGGAGCGAATGAAATGAGCGAACATAAGTCGCTGTGCGAATTGATATTCTTTTAATCAAATAAACAGCTTATCGACTCATTCAGATGTATCCTCTTAATAGCCTCAGCTAATAATTTATTGACACTTAAAACCTTTATTCTTTTACTCTGCTTATCGTTTAAAGGAATTGTATCGCTGATTACTAACTCCTTTAGCTCTGACTTCTCTATTTTTTCTACTGCATTGCCCGATAATATGCCATGGGTAATAGCTGCATAAATATCCCTTGCGCCCAATTTCTTTAAGAATTTTACTGCTTCGATTATAGATGTACCCGTTGCTATAATATCATCTACTAACACAACATCTCTATCTTTGACATCTCCTAAGATATTCATCACTTCTGTCTCTTCGGGATTAATCCTTCTTTTATCCACGATGGCAAGTCCTGCAATCATGCGTTTTGCATATGCGCGAGCCATCTTGATGCCGCCGACATCAGGAGATACGATACAAAGATTTTTTAATTTCAGATTAGTAAAATAATCTGCAAAAACTCCTATCGCATATAGGTGATCTAAAGGGATATCAAAGAATCCCTGAATTTGTCCCGCGTGTAAATCCACTGTCAAAACCCTATTGGCACCTGCTGTGGTGATTAGGTTTGCAATTAGCTTGGCGGTAATTGGGACTCTTGGCTGATCCTTTCTGTCCTGCCTGGCATAACCAAAATAAGGTATAACTGCAGTAATCCTCTCTGCTGAAGAGCGCTTCATTGCATCAATCATAATCAAAAGTTCCATAATGTTGTTATTCGTGGGAGGGCAGGTCGGCTGAACCACATAGACATCCTTTCCTCTGACATTTTCATTAATCTTGACCCTTATCTCTCCTTCGCTAAAGGTCGCGACAAGGATATCGGACAGCGGAAAACCCAATTCCTTGCATATACCCTCTGCCAATTGACGATTTGCATTCCCGGTAAAAATTGAAACCTTCCTGTTCATACTTTCTCCTAAGTATTGTAAAAGAATTTTGCCAGCTTAATCTATTTTATTTTTTTCTTCTTTTCTAAAGGCCTCGCAGGGATACCAACTACAATAGAATTATCTGGGATTTGTTTGTTCCTCAGGACCACGCTACCTGCTCCCGTAACTGCGCGTTTACCTACTTTGCATGGAGCAATCAGAACCGTATCACAACCAATGAATGCAGAATCCTGAATCCTGGTAACATACTTTTCTTTGCCGTCAAAATTTGCTGTGACTGTGCCTGCTCCGATATTGACACCCTTGCCTAAAATAGAGTCTCCTAAATACCCAAAATGCTTTATAAAAGAATTCTTTCCTATCTTTGTGCGGGAAACCTCAATAAAATTACCCAACTCCACATTATCTTCTATAATAGAATTACTTCTTATCCGGCAAAACGGCCCAATCGAACAATTACTGCCTACAACTACGTCTTTTTCAATAACGGTAAATGGATAAATACGTGTATCCTGGCCTATTTGTACTCCTGCGTATATATAGGTATTTTTCGGATCAAAGATAGTCACGCCATTACCAATAAATTGATTGATGATACGCTGTCGCATTATATCTTGGGCCCCTATCAAATCATACCTTGAATTAATTCCTTGTGCCTCCTGAACATCTTCTAGCAGAAAAGATTCTATCTTTAAATTCTTATTTCTAAAAATCTCAATAATATCCGTTAAGTAATATTCTTTTTTAATATTATTTGTCTTAATAAGCCCGATATTCGAAAAGAGGGATTTTTTATCAAAGCAGTAAATGCCTGTATTTATTTCTTTTATTGACTTCTCCTGCACATTGGCATCTCTGTCTTCAACAATCTTTATTATATTGCTGAAATTGTCTCTAGATATACGACCATAACCGCTTGGATCTTCTAGCATCGCAGTTAATATTGTACAGTGGCTATTTGTCTTGGAATGTCTGGCTATCAAATCCTTTATGGTATTAACGGTCAAAAGCGGCATATCTGCATACATTATAAGAACAGTACCTGCAGAACTACCAAGAGCAGCCTTTGCACACTTAACAGCATCTGCTGTGCCTTTTTGGCTTTTTTGATGCACTATCTTTACGTCTTTAGGCAGAAATTCTTTTACCTCTTTGTGCTGATGGACTAATACTACCACGGGCTTTATATCAAGCTTCTTTAGCAAATCAAGGGAATACTCTAAGATTGGCTTACCTAGAATGGTGTGCAATACCTTGCTTACAGAAGATTTCATACGGCTACCTTCGCCAGCCGCTAATAGTAATGCTGTTATGTTTTTCATATTTTCACCTTTAAACTCCCCAGGCGAGGACTCGAACCTCAACAGTCACCGCCGGCGTCCCAAATAGATTAGCGGATAAATTCTGATGTCCTACAATATTTTAATAAGCCGTCTGTATTCTGGGACGTCTGGACTCGAACCAGAATAGCGAGACCCAAATTCTCGTGTCCTGCCAATTAGACGACATCCCAAATTATTAAATTTTTAAATAAGACCCAACTAATTTTTTATAAGTCAAAGGAGGTATCAAGTTCAGATGACAAAGATGTATGGCCTTTACCCTTCTCTTGTTCGTAAGCATCGAGGACTCGTTTTTGCAAATAATCTCTGAAGCTTTGAGTGATAGGATGGGCTATGTCTTTATGCTCTGATTGAAACTTAACTGCTGCCTCATGGTTGTCCGTATGTTCGCTTATTGGAAGCTGTGCTGCGCACTGGTTACAATAGCGGCTGCGCATCTCATTCCTATAATTACACTTTGGACAAGGCTGCTTTATCTTACGAGAAGGCATGGCGATAAAAACACCCTGGCTTCCCTGGATTACCTTAATATTCCTAACAACAAATGCATGGTCAAACGTTACAGCTGCGTATGCCTTTAATTTCTTATCAGGACTATCCTTTAAGAATATACGAACCTCACTGATTTCCATAGCCTTATTCCCTCCTTGTTGAACAAAAAGTCTTTACCACTAAAACAGTTGCGTTCACTAATGAAGTTGATAATCTATTGCTTAAAGTCTGCGCCTCCTTTCGCGATTGAGCCAATCCAAAGATTGTTGAGCCACTGCCGGACATCAATGCCGGGATTTCTGATAGACGGTTTATTCGCGACTTGATTTCTTTTAATACAGGATACCTGGTAAAACTAACCCTCTCCAAGTCATTAAAAATGAGTTTCCTGAGCGTTAGGCGGTCTTTTTTAGCTAACGCATAAGTTATAATTTTAACATCATTTATGTATTTTGTCAATATATTCATATAATGCTTATTTTTTTCTTTTAAGCTGGGGTCAAGGGACAGTTTATTATATACGCTACCAGTCATTACTCGGATTTTGGGTATTACAAGAATATGCCAAAGAATCCTCCTTTTAAAAGGTACAACAAAATAAAACTCTGGCCTTCTTACACCAATAGCAAAATTCCTCTCCAGGATGAAAAACCCTACATCGCTGCCAATCTGTAAGGCGTACTCAATTAATCTTTCCTTTGTAAGGCCCAATTCAAAGATCCTATTTAGCCCCAGCAAGACACTCGCAGCATTACTAGAGCCACCTGCAAGTCCACTGCCAGGTGGGATCCTCTTTTTGATTTCTATTGAGATTCCTTCTTTGATATTAAAATCTCTTTTGAGTAAGCTTGCGGCCTTAAATGCAAGATTTCTTCTGTCGTTAGGAACGCCTGGGTATT
>JBFZAD010000146.1:0-2819 GCA_041309125.1 Candidatus Omnitrophota bacterium | reverse complement strand
CCACAGGGTATAATTCAGCTATTCCTACGCCGCCTCCTATACAGATAACTATACCATAGTCTTTTATTTCAGTCGGATGGCCCAAGGGACCCAATATATGGTCAATCTTATCTTTGGGCTTAAGCTGTGCTAATTTCTTTGTAGTAAAGCCTAATTCTTGGAAAATAATTGATATAATACCCTCTTCTTTATTAGAATCAGCTACAGTCAAAGGTATACGCTCTCCCTTTGAATCAATCATGATAACTATAAATTGCCCAGGCAGAATCTTATCGGCAATCAAAGGGGCCCTTATATCCAATTGCTTAATTGAATCGGCCAAACTTTTCTTATCTATAATCTCATACATAATTATTTCTTTGTATTGGCTAAATCCTCTTCAGTGATTACTATTGCCTCAACGTTTTTAAAATTCTTAAGCGCCTCTAGACCTTTTTCTTTACCTAGAACAAAAATTGCAGTTGCAAGCGCATCAGCAGTCAAACAATCAGGAGCAGTCACTGTAACAGAGGCAACTGAATTATCTGTAGGATATCCGGTAACTGGATTAATTATATGGCTATAGCGCCTTCCCTCGTATATAAAATATTGTTCATAATCTCCGGAGGTAGTCACTGCCTTATCTTCTAATTTTAATGTATTAATTATTTCATTTTTGTTTCTTGGATTCTGTATTCCAATTACCCATGGCTTATCATTTTTAGTACCCAGACAATATATATCTCCTCCTGCATCGATTAAGGCAGACTTTATACCAAGTTTTTTTAATTTTCCTATTGCAGAGTCAACCGCATATCCTGTAGCTATCCCTCCTAAATCCAATTGGGTATCTGCTGCGATACTTACTATAAAGTCATCCTTATCAATCTGTATCTTATCCGAGCCAACACCCAAGAGTTTTTCCTTGATAAGCTCCTCTTTCGGAAGCTGATTATTCTTAATTGCATCCTTCCAGATATCGACTAGGCTTGAAACAGTTATATCAAATGCACCATCTGTAAGTTTATTTATCTCTTTGGACTTCTGGATAATATAAAGAACCTCATCGGTTACAATTTTATATTTCTTGGTATTTATCTCTGAAATGATGCTATCCTGTTTATATTTACTAAGGAGATTTTCAACCCTCTCCATCTCTTCAAATGCCTTATTGATAGCATCATCATACCTACAGGTTATAGAAACAGTTGTACCCAATAAGTACTTTGACTTAGTAACATACTGTGGCTTTGCCTTAATGCCCAGGAAACCAGATAAAAAGAATAGCACCGGCAAGGCAAAAGAAAATAACTTATAGTTTCTCTTTCTCATAATACAAGACCAAAGTATTAAGATATTTTGTTAGTTAGATTTTAAAATCATACTGTCTCTATTAAATCCTTTAAATATCCTATAGAACATGAAATAAAAATACGGAGACAGCCTGATTTTAAATATTACCAGATTAAAAAGATCTAAGAATATATGTTGTGAAACGCCAACGGTAAATGCCAGAATATATAGATTAAAATCATAGAAAATTGTTAACAACCACAGAAGCAAAACAAATTCTATAGAATGAAATACAAAATATAACTTGGGCGGCTGAAGATTCTCATAATAATAGAAAAAATTCTTTAGATTAAATGCCCTTCTCCTCTCTAATATCAGGTGGTCAAAAAAATGATCAATATCAATAAAAAAACCTGAAAACAAAGCAATTATTGCTGCGCTGAAGGAATGTGCACATATCAAAAAAATAGTGCCTATACTAGCAGAAGCAATGAGATGATACACAGGCTTCATATAATATTATTGAGCAAGGTCTTGTTTATTTTGTTCCTGAGGAACAGATTGCTTTTGTAATTGCTCCATACTTGATTTGTATTTTTCCATATTCTTAAAAAAAGAGTCGTAATTTTTGTCAACTGGCCTCTTTGCTATCATATTAGCTCGTATAGCAATATTGCATATAAGTAGAATCATGCTGCTAATAAGTATAACTGTTCCTAAAAGGTACCCTAAAGACTTAAGAAAACCATCTTGCTTTTTAGCAAAAATACAAACAATATATCCGACCCCTAAACCTATAAGCAACAAAGAAAAAATATCAAACCCTGCAGCTAATGTCTTTGGCATCATGTGCCCCTCCTTTAGAAAAACTTTTCATGACATTATTAAATTTAAACTACAACCCTCATTTTATAACTTGCTTCTATTGTCTTTATCAGATCCAACAAAATACTGTTAACTGGAACGGGTATCCCCAAGCTCTGGCCTTCTCTTACTATAACCCCATTTATAAAATCTATCTCTGTATGTCTCTCTTTTAGTATATCCTGAAGCATACTTGAAACATTTGCGCCTGTTGCACTTGCTACTGCCTCCACCTTAGAAATAGGATCATCATAGATAAGTTTTATCCTTTTTCTTTTGGCAATCTTTACTGCCTCAATTACTGCCTGAGATAATATTCGCCGTGTAGTCTCAAATTCAACTAACCTGCCATTATTTAGATGAGTTATAGCCGTAAGGGCATTAATGCCGACATTGATGATCAACTTTGACCAGATCAATCCTTTTATATCCTTGGATACCCTAGTTGCTATACCTGCCTTATTAAAAAGTTCTCTTATCTGACGTAGCTTTGCCGGGGTTTTAGAGTCGATTTTCCCTATAACTGTGTCTCCCTTTCCAGCATGTTTTATAAATCCTGTTCCTATAAGGGTTGCGCCTTGGCTTGTAACACCGCCCAAAACCTTTTCGCTTGTACACTCTTCAGCAATTATCTCAACATTCCCAACTCCATTCTGCAGGGTCAGGACTAATGTATCATCTGT
>JBFZAD010000145.1:0-3512 GCA_041309125.1 Candidatus Omnitrophota bacterium | reverse complement strand
TGTTGATTTAAAGAGTTATTTGAGTGACAATTGTTTGAGCAAGGTAGATAGGATGTCTATGGCATGTTCTTTAGAGGCTCGCGTGCCATTTCTTGACCATGAATTAGTTGAGCTTGCCTTTCGTGTGCCCAGCCGTCTTAAGGTTCATGGTGATAAGAGTAAAATCATTTTAAAAAGAATAGCCTCTAGATATGTCCCTAAAAAATGCGTCTACCGGCCTAAAGAGGGCTTTAGTATACCTATTAAAAATTGGCTATACGGAAAATTCCGTCCGCTTGTAGAAGATTTATTATCAAAGGATCGTATTACAAACGATGGGATTTTTCAATATAAAACAATTGAAAGATTAAAAGATGAACATTATAATGCAACTCAAAACCACAGCCATATTTTATGGTCTTTACTGGTTTTTCAAGACTGGAAAAAACGCTGGAAGGTGTAGAAAAAATATTATATGAAAGAAGGTATATATGGCAATTGAGAATATACTGCTACTTGTAGCTATTTTGACTTTGATAAGCGTGGTCTCAAGCAAATTTTCAGACAAGTTTGCCATACCGGCTCTAATATTATTCCTTATTATTGGGATGTTTGCCGGGTCTGAAGGATTTGGTGGGATATACTTTAATGATTTCAGCCTGGCAAAATCCATTGGTATCATAGCCCTGATTTTTATTATATTTTCAGGAGGCGTTGATACAAATTGGAAGGATATCAAACCTATTATACTGCCTGGGATTTTTCTTTCTACTGCAGGTGTCCTTATAACTGCATTTGTAGTTGGACTTTCTGCAGTCTATATCTTAAAATTTTCCTTATTTGAGGGATTGTTATTGGGTTCAATTGTGTCATCTACTGATGCTGCAGCTGTATTTAATATTTTAAGGTCTAAGCGCATAACCCTCAAAAGCCCATTAAGACAACTGCTCGAGTTTGAATCTGGCAGTAATGACCCTATGGCCGTTTTCTTGACTATTAGCTTCATAGATTTACTGACCTTAAAAAATATGAGTATAGCCACCCTTATCTTTAGATTCCTGCTGGACATGGGTGGTGGTGCACTTATTGGATATTTGATGGCCAATTTTGTAATTATCTTTATTAAAAGGCTTAATCTAGAATATGAAGGCCTTTATCCTGTTTTGACAATTTCTCTTGTGCTTTTGACATATTCCATTGCCTCTATATTAAAGTGTAATGGTTTTTTAGCCGTTTATCTTGTAGGGTTGTTTATAGGAAAGAATGAATTTTCTCACAAAAGAATTATTTTGAGATTCCATGATGGCTTTGCATGGTTACTGCAGATAACTATGTTTTTGACACTTGGGTTATTGGTTTTTCCTTCTCATGTCATGCCTATTATGGGTGTTGGCCTTTTGCTATCTATTGTTCTAATGGTGCTGGCTAGGCCAATCAGCACACTAATATGCCTTCTGCCTTTTAAAATAACAACGGGCAAGAAAATTATGATATCCTGGGTGGGTTTGAGGGGAGCTGTGCCAATTATATTGGCAACTTTTCCATTATTAGCAGGAATTCCTAAAGCAGAGACAATATTTAATGTTGTATTTTTTGTTGTGATAACTTCAGTCTTGATACAGGGTACATCTATTCCGATTGTTTCAAGATTGCTTAATGTTGATGCTCCTTTTGCCAGGAAGAAAAATTACCCGATTGAATTCGAAAAAACAGAAAGTATGGATGCAGATTTGACAGATGTGATTGTTCCATATAATTCCAGGGTAGTTGGTAAGCGTATAGCAGATTTAAAAACTCCGGAGAAGTGTCTTATTATGCTGATTTCTCGCGGAGATAAATTTATTATACCTGCAGGACCTACAGTTCTGGAGGGAGGAGATGTTCTTCTGGTGCTAGCAAATAAGGAAGATTTATCATATCTTGAGCAAAGAATCAGGGTATCTTAGAATAGAGGCCCAATCGAATGCATTGAGGGAAATAAAAAATTTAAGATGTTATTAGCTATTTTAAAAACTTAGATTATGTAACAATGAAAGAGAAATTGCAACTATATGATATAGCTATAATAGGTGGTGGGGCAGCTGGATGTATGGCGGCTATTAGGGCAAGACAGCTTGGGAAAGAAGTAGTCTTGATAGAGAGAAACACTATTATAGGTAAGAAGATATTATTAACAGGAAATGGTAGATGCAATCTTACCAATACTGCAACCATAGATGAATTTTTAGAAAAATTTGGCCGCTCTGGAGAATTTTTAAGATCTGCCTTCTTTTTATTCTCTAATAATGATCTTATGGAGTTTTTCCAAGATAAAGGCTTGAAGTTGAGAATCGAAAGTCAGGGTAAGGTTTACCCTACTACAGATAAAGCCAGTTCAGTTGTATTAGTCTTAGAGAAGTACCTTAAGGAAAACAGTGTGGATATTATGAATGATATGCGTGTAATTAATATCGAACGTAAGGGTGATGACTTTATTCTTGTCTCGCAAGACAAGATCTGCGCGAAATCAAAGAAAGTAATAATTACTACGGGAGGGAAATCTTACAAGATAACTGGCTCTACAGGTGATGGGCTTAATATGGCAAGCTGCTTGGGCCACGATATAATAAGTTCAAAACCAGCCCTTGTTCCTTTAGTAACAAAAGAGAGCTGGGTTAAAGATTTACAAGGGCTTTCACTTACGGATGTTCGGTTAATATTTTATTTTGCAGATAAAAAGATTAATTCTAGTGTCGGAGAAATAATATTTACGCATTTTGGTGTATCTGGGCCTCTTATATTGGATATGAGTAATGATGTAGTATTGGCGTTTGAAAAACATAAAGAAATTCGAATGTTTATTGATTTAGAACCGAACTTAACTAAAGACCAGCTTGAAAATAAGCTGAGACATGAATTTTCATTGAAGGCTAGCCTTCAAATTAAGAATTTTATGCAGAATATCCTACCAAAAAGAATGGTGAATATCTTTTTATCAATACGTAAAATATCTCCAGAGAAGCGTGTAAATCAGATAACCAAGCAAGAGCGGCTTGATATCTTGGGTTTGCTTAAGACATTTCCATTGGTTATAACCGGGAGCCTTTCAATAGATGAGGCAATGGTAACAAGTGGAGGCGTGTCAAGAAGGTGTATAAATCCAAGGACTATGGAATCAAAGATAGTGCCTGGGCTTTATTTTGCCGGAGAGATAATAGATGGTAGAGCCATAAGCGGAGGATATAATCTTCAGCAGGCTTTTTCAACCGGATATCTTGCCGGAGAAATGGCTGCAAAATCTTTAGAATAGCAAATTATGGGTATTGTTTTAATATGATTAATTGATGAAAAGGGAGAAAATAAGATGCAAAAAATATTGATTACTGCTTTGATGCTTGGGCTTAGCAATGTGTTTATGACTTTTGCCTGGTATGGACATTTGAAAAATTTTAGTACCTAGCCCTGGATAGTATCAGCGCTTATAAGCTGGGGCATAGCGCTATTTGAATATTTAATACAGGTTCCAGCCAACCGCATAGGCCATCAAGTGATGA
>JBFZAD010000144.1:0-5519 GCA_041309125.1 Candidatus Omnitrophota bacterium | reverse complement strand
TATCTTAAAGCTATGGTCTCTAAACTAAAGAATTCAGAGTATATCTTACAGTAGTATTCACCTGTCAACTTAGATAGAGCGTATGGAGAAATTAGCTTGGGTAGATCTGTCTCTGTTTCTGGGAACTTATCAGTATCACCATATACTGAACTTGATGAGGCAAAGACAAAGCGTTTTACCTTGGCTTGACTTGCAGCTTTGAGCATATTGAGTGTACCATCTATGTTGACAGCGTTGTAGTCTTCTGGACACTTTAGGGACTTTGGCACTGAACGTAGGGCTGCTTGATGGAGCACGTAGTCGACTCCTTCGCAGACTTTGATGCAAGTGGGAAGATCACGGATGTCGCCTCGTATTAGCGTATAGCGGTTAGCGGATAGCGGATAGTCGTTTATAAATGATAAATTCTTTTCTTTGCCGGATGAGAAGTTGTCTAGGATACGAATTTCGTTTCCTTCCTTATATAGGCGTTCTGCGATGTTGGAGCCGATGAATCCGGCTCCTCCTGTGATTAGAAATTTCATTTTTAGTTTCTCCTTTCAAATATACTATTAAATCTTTATGACTTTCTTACTACATAGTTCACTGCTGATGGCGTTGCGGGTATCCACGATGACTTGGGCGTTGGCGGTGATCATTTTGTAGTCGTAATCAGAGTGATCTGTGGTGATGGTGATACAATCAAATTGGCCGATGTTTGCTTGTGTTAATTTGTGATTCTTTAGATTAATGCCGTCTATATGAAGCTCTGGGACGAAAGGGTCATTATATGAAACCTTTGCTCCCTTTCTCTCTAAGAGTTCAATAACTGACAATGCCGGCGATTCACGCACATCGCCTACATCTTTTTTATAAGCGACTCCAAGGACAAGAACCTTTGCATTCTTTAGGCTCTTGCCGTTTTCATTGAGTGCGTCCTGTATCTTAGAAACAACATAGTCAGGCATTGCGCGGTTAATCTCACCTGCCAGTTCTATTAGGCGCGCATCATACCCATTGAGCCTTGATTTCCACGATAGGTAAAATGGGTCAATGGGTATGCAGTGGCCACCAATGCCAGGGCCTGGATAGAATGCCATAAAACCAAATGGTTTGGTCTTTGCTGCATTAATCACTTCCCAGACATCGATATTCATCCTATGACAGATAAGCGCCATTTCATTGGCAAGCGCTATATTGACTGCTCGGAATGTATTTTCCATAAGTTTAACTGTTTCAGCTGTTTTTGCATTTGAAACAGAGATTATGTTTGGCAGACATGTGCCGTAGAATGCCTTAGCTACCTCTGAACATTTCTCGGTAATACCACCTATAACCTTGGGTATATTCTTTGTGTTAAATTGGGGGTTGCCTGGGTCTACTCTTTCCGGAGAAAATGCCAGGAAGAAATCCTTACCGACTTTAAGACCATTTGCCTCAAACATAGGAAGCAATACTTCTTCTGTTGTGCCTGGATAGGTGGTGCTTTCTAATATGATAAGCTGGCCTTGCTTTAGATGTCTTGCAATATGCTTTGATGCCTCTATTATGTATGATATATCCGGCTCTCTAGATTTACGCATTGGAGTCGGAACGCAAATACTTATGGTATCAACGGTCATAAGCGCGCTGAAGGCATCTGTTGCAGAAAGCTTTCTTTCTTTAACAAGCTTTGAAAGCTCATCCTGTGCAACATCCTGGATGTAGCTTATGCCCTGATTTATTGACTTGACCTTCTCCTTGTCAATATCAATACCAACGACTTCAAAGCCGCATTTGCCAAGCTCTACTGCTAATGGAAGGCCCACATAACCAAGGCCTATTACTGCACATCGGCATTGCCTCTTTTGAATCTTATTGATTAGATTTTTCATTTATTGATCCTCTCTTTTGATTTCTTAACCACCAACCTCGCACCTCGTAGGTGCGAGACTCGAACCTACGAGGTGCGGATAGGTTTAAGGGTTTAGTTGATCAACTATTTGCTGTTTGGACATACCTATATATATATTCCGGAATATGATACTGGACATTTGTCAGGACAAAGCCTAAGACCTTTGCCTGGGCTTGACGCAACAGCTCTGTGGCATGTTCTATTACGCCCTTTTGGGTTCTGCCTGCCTGGACTACCATTACTACGCCATCTGTCTGGGCGCCAATAGGGCCTGGGTCTGTAATAGAAATAACTGGCGGGGTATCTATAATAATATATTCAAAACGCTTCTTGAGCATACCTAAGAGTTCCTTCATCTTCCATGAGCTCAATAGCTCTGATGGATTTTTTGGCACATCTCCAGCAGTAAGGATTGTTAAATTAGGCACACCTATATCTAATAGTGAGTCGTCTAGTGAGAGGCCATTATTTAAAATATTTGATAGGCCCATCTTTGGCTCTAAGCCAAGGTATCCTTTTATCTTGCCTTTTCTTAAATCGCCGTCAATCAAAAGCACTGATTTGTTATCCAATTCTTGCGCTAAAAGGATTGCTAGGTTTATTGCTGTAACGGTCTTACCCTCGCTGTGTATGGAGCTTGTTATTGTGATAACCTTGGTGCCCTTTTCTTTATTCATTGTCTGAATATTTGTACGAAGTATCCTGTATTGTTCAGCCACAGTAGAGCTTCCTTCATAAAATGTTACGATGTGCGGGTCTACTTTAGAGTCAACGGTCTTTCTTGCAATGAACTGATGGCTGATTAAAGGATGCTTTTCTATCCTTGAAATTTTCTCCATTGCCGCCTTTTTTAATGCACTGGTCATTCTACCCATTTTTTCTTTCTCCTTTATTAATTCGTGTGTAATTCCTGAATATTTATATCGCTATCTAAACCTTCTCGATTAGTTGTCGGCTCTACAAAGAGATTTTCTCTCTTGTCGACTCGTTTTTTGTCAAAACGCTTGTCGCTTACAACTTCTTCGATTATCTTTGCGTCAATACTTTTTGCTTCGTATACAAAACCGCTTAGAAGGGCGCTGTCGCATAATAAATTTACAACGCGTGGCACTCCGCCTGAATATTTGTATATTGCATCAAGGGCATCATCTGTAAAGGTGCTGTCATCGCTATTGTTACTTGCTAAAGCAAGGCGGTGTCTTATATAGCCCCTGGTCTCTTCCTTGTCTAAAGGATAAAGATGATAATGGACCGCTACCCTCTGCTTAAACTGCAGGAGGTTTGGCATCTCTAATTTGCTTTTTAATTGGGGTTGGCCCATAAGTATTATCTGGATTAATTTTTCGGTCTCAGTCTCTAAATTAGACAACATCCTGACCTCTTCTAAAACCTTGGGTGAAAGATTCTGCGCCTCATCAATTATTAAGACAACATTGCAATTTTGAGCTAACTCTGAAATTAAATATTGGTTGAGCTGAGACAACAGCTTTGCCTTGGTCCCATCTCTGTAGTCAACTTCCAGATCCTCTAAAATTATAGAGATGAGCTCTTTGCAGCTAAGATGTGTATTAGTAATGAGAGCTATCTTTGTATTCTCATCCATCTTGCTTATAAGCGTGCGGCAGATTGTGGTCTTGCCGGCGCCAATCTCGCCTGTAATAACGACAAAACCCTTTCTTTCGTTGATTGCATAGATAAGGCTGTTTAATGCCTCTGCATGCTTGTGGCTAGGAAAAAAGAATCTAGAATCAGGTGTTGTGTTAAATGGTTTTTCTCTAAAACCGTAGAAACTTTCGTACATTTTGTTTCTCCTTTTGAATTTATGGCCTTGTGAAAAATGAAAATAGCATAACAACAATAATAACAGAGGCGCTGACTGCCAATGAAATGCTTACCGCCTTTCTTGTGCGAAGTTTTTGCTTATCTATCTCTTCTACAGTTGAAATCTTTGAAATCGCGCCTAATATAGGAAGGCTTAAAACCTTTTTTGCCTCATTGATATCTAAGATTGAACTATCTATAAATTCTGAACCTATGACCAAGCCAACACCGCTTATTCCACCGATAAATAAACCCATGAATATGACTAAGAGTTTATTGGGTTTGACTGGTTTTAATGGCAGTCTGGGTGGATCAAGCACTGTATAGCGTGTGCCTTCTTTGGAGGCCTCTAATCTCTGAGTAATCTTGGCGGATTCCAATCTCTGTAATAACATATTGTAAATATTCTCATTGACTCTAGCATCACGTGCTGCAACGGCATCGAGTTTATCCATTGCAAGGATTTTGTATAAATCATTTACTTGACCTTGAGTGCCGATGCCTGCCTGCGCTTCAGGCGCCAAACCTAAAGCAACGCCTTGATCCTGTTGAATGCCCTTTAGCTCTTCTTCAATCCTCTTATATATAGGATCAGGTATGGGCTGCATAGAATCAACGTCAACATCATATTCACCTGACTCAAGCTGTTTATTTAATGTTGCTATTTCTTGCCTGTACTCTTTTACAAGTGGATGTTTTTCAGTGGTATCGACCAGAAGATTATTTAATTTGTCTTGGATGGTTGAAACTTCAGCCTCCTTAATCTTTCTTTTGTAAACTTTTAATTGGTCTTTAATGAATAGTATTGCTACATCTGTCTCTTTAGTTTGGCTGTCAATGTTGGTCTGGATAAACAGTTCATTCAAGGCCTTGACTACATCCAAAGCCTTTTGAGGGTTAGGATTGTTATAGCCAATACTTATAAGATTACGGCCTCTCATGCGCACTTGGATATTGTTTCTTAATTCCTTAATCAAATCTTCAAATTCTGCTTGGTTAGTTACATCTTTAACCATATTTAATTTCTGGGAAAGCTTGACAAGGTTATTCCAGCTCATGACCTGTTCTTTTATAGTGTTCATCCTGCTAGAGACAGAGGTCGAGACTGCCAAGCCGCTTATCAGGGGATTGATCACCTTCTCTTCTTCTACTAAAATTAAAGTTGAAGATTGATAGCTCTTTGGCAGAATAAATCCTGCTACTATCCCTATGACCAGGCCAAGAAATGCCGGTGCGGCGATAAGCCACTTTCTCCTAAAAAACATCTTCAGGTAATCTATCGGGTTAATTGAACTTTCTGTTTCATACATTGCGTTTGTTTCTTCCATTTTTTTTCTCCTTGTAAATCGCGGATTCTCGCGAATTTTTATCTGCCAACAGTCCCACGAGTGACAGCGCTCTCTAATGAGGTTGAGCCGCCAACCGCACCTGCAACAGGATTAATTACCCTCATAACCTTTGCCATTACTGTTGCCGGCACATACAAGACATCGCCTGGCTTCATTTCTAAATTTATTTTTAAGTCGCCTTCATATAGAAGCTTAAATAGATCTACTGTTTTATACGCTGGCTTGCCTTTTTCATCCGGTGTTACTAGGCGCGTCCTTCTCATTGCTGATGCTAAAGTAGGAAGGCCCGCTGCTACAACCGCCTCTCTTACAGGGATAGTATCTGCGCGCATAAAATATTTACCCGGTGCTCCTACCTCTCCTATAACATATATCACCTTGCTTCTGTATTCTTGAATTGTAATATCTATATCCGGATCAACTACAAATTCACTTAGTATGTTTTTTAGTTTTTCCTTTAGCCCATCCTTGGTAAG
>JBFZAD010000143.1:0-2631 GCA_041309125.1 Candidatus Omnitrophota bacterium | reverse complement strand
CCTAAAACCCCTAAGGTTACATAAAATATTGAGCTTATTCCTGAATAATACCTGCCTAAAAAAACACCGCTTATTAATACAGCCAATACCTGTCCTGTTATAGGCACTGGAGTAAACCATAAGTTGATTCTTATCTGCGCAGACAATCCTGTGATAAAGGCCATGAATAGACACAGAGATAATTTGCCTGCAATATTCAAGCTATTCGATAATCTCAATGCGCTATAACGAACTACCTTGTATTTTTTCAAGCCTAAATTCATGATATTCATATTTAATTATTATATCATAATACCATCAATTATCAAGAATGAAATTTATTTTTGTTCAATAATCTTTTCAATCTTCCATATATAAGTCTTGTTATTGAATGAAATCTGATAAATATCGCCACTGGATGTGTTGACAGAGAAATAATTGATCATCTGATGGCCATTTCTTTCGTGCCAATAGTAATTTATCCCTCTGATTTTATATCCTTTCTTTTTCCACTGAAAATAACGAGGAAGGATCTTTCCGTACTGAAAAAAGGTTAGGACCTCTATACTTTCATCTAGGCTATTATTTGATTTATTTATGGGTAGGCTTCTATCCCAGCGTGCCTGCGGATTGAACATAGTCTATCTATATCTTCTTATTACACTAACTACCTTGCCAATTATATTAAAATCTTGATAGATAGATTCGTATTTCTTATTTGCCGGCTCAAGGAAAAATATATTATCTTTCTTTCTTAATATCTTGACAGTAGCCTCGTTAGAGTTTAATAGGGCTACGATAATGTCATTGGTTAGGGCCGTTTCCTGTCTTTTTACTACCACTAGGTCTCCTTCCATTATTCCGGAATCAGTCATGCTGTCTCCTTTTATGCGTAGGGCAAACATATCATCTTTAAGCATAAAATCATCCAGCTCAAGATAGCCCTGTATGTCTTCTATTGCCAGATCTGCTGGCCCTGCATGTATACTTCCGGCTATAGGAATATGAAACAAGGATCTTTTTATTATTTCAATGGCGCGGGATTTATTCTGCTGAATTTTGATAAAACCCTTGCGCTTTAAAGCGGTAAGGTAGTCCCTTACCGTACCCGTTGATGAGAACTTTAATCCATCTCCTATCTCTCTAATTGTTGGCGGGTGGCTGTGATTTTTTAAATAGTTCCATATAAATTTAAGCACCTCTTTTTGTTTATATGTTAGTTCTTTCAAAGCTACCTCCTCTCTCTTGTGCTATTAATAATTTCTCAAGGAATTAATATACCACACAAATGTGTGTATGTCAATAAAAAAATAAAGATAGCTAGTTAAAAATCAGTTGCTATCTTGTTATTAAACTATTTAGATGAAATCTTCTTGAATTTTATTAGCCTGTCTAATTTTTCCGGATAAGATGTTATTATCTCGGTACCGATATTATATGAATCCTCCTTATTGTTCTTTTTACACCATGTAACCTTGGCAAGTATATCTATAATCTCTCCATAGTGAGGATATATCAATTTTATATTTAAAGTCTTACCTATGCCAATAGGCTCTTTAGTGGTTATCTTTAAGCCACTCTCAGAAATGTCAATTCCTTTTGATGGCAGAAACACAGATCCATCTATAGGCTTGATCCCAACAATTAATTCAGCATTAACGCGTATATATTTTCTTCTTTCTTGCATTGTAATTATTTTACTAGAAAATAATCATTTAATCAATATTCCTTTTTATATTTGTTCCGGCAAAACGCAGTAGTCCGCCATCTTCTTGAATCCATCCGTTTGCTAATCCGTATTTTCTCATTGAGTCTTTTGCCTTGGAATACTCCTCTAAGTAGAGTCTTCTGGATATTGCTTTATCATCGTATGCTTTGTGACATGGGTGGTATTGACTCATAAGACTTATATATGTATCTCTTGAGATCTGGGTACTTATGAAATCCATAATCTGTTCTGTGTTTGAGAAATCGTTAGGAAGCACTAAATGTCTGATTAGGAGCCCTTTTTCCATAATTCCTTGATCATTAATCTTTGCACTACCCACCTGCTGATACATCTGGCTTATCGATTCTTGGTTATATAAGGGATATTCCGGCGCGTCAGAATATCTGTTTGCGTTTTCATTATCCCCATATCGCATATCAGGCATATAGATATCAACAATGCCATCCAATAGCTTTATAATTTCTTCGAGTTCATAACCTCCTGTGTTATACACTATTGGCAGTTTAAATCCTTTTCCAATCGCAATATAGAGTGAATTCAATATTTGAGGCATGACATGGGTTGGCGTAACAAAATTAATATTATGGCATTTTAAATCCTGTAATTCCATCATAAATCCTGCGAGTTCTTCAAAACTTACCTCTCTTCCTTCTCCCAATTGGCTGAATTCGTAATTTTGGCAATATACACACTTCATATTGCAGTATGAAATAAATATTGTTCCAGAGCCATGATGTCCTGATATTGGCGGCTCTTCCCCATGATGTGGCATATAACTATAGACCTTTGGCAAGAGTCCTGTTCGACAATAGCCCAGTTCACCTTTTATGCGGTTTACACAACATTTCCTTGGGCATATTGTGCATTTTTCAAGTAATTTAAAAGAAATATCAAGTATACTTTTTAGCTTACCATTTTTATAT
>JBFZAD010000142.1:0-3165 GCA_041309125.1 Candidatus Omnitrophota bacterium | reverse complement strand
ATCTAAATAGTTTGTAGGCTCATCCAGTAAGAGGAGGTCATAGCGAAACGTAAGCAGTTTTGCCAACAGCGTACGCATCTGCCAACCGCCGCTCATCTGTTGGAGGGGGCGGTTAAAATCGCGCTCTTTAAAACCGAGGCCCATCAGTATCTTTTTTGCCTTATGTTCTAATTCAAAAAATCCGAGCACTTCTAATTCATGCAATATGTCTCCGTACCGGGGAGAACCTGCGTGGCCGCTTAGTTCCAATTCCTCCTTTTCTTTCTTCAGGCGCCCGATAACTTCATCTCCTTGGACTAATTCTGACAGTACGGTATGCTCGGATTGAAAACTGGCTTCTTGCGGAAGATGGCCGATACGCGTACCTTTTCTGATCTGAACACTTCCCGCCGAAGGCTCGACCCCTCCCAAAATAATGGAAAAGAGCGTACTCTTTCCCGCGCCATTAGGCCCAAGCAGGCCAATCTTTTCATTCGCGTTAATATTAAATGAGATGGCACTAAAGAGTGTAGTGCTGCCGTAATTTTTGGAAAGATTATTTATGGCAATCATGTGAATCGTAAAAAGGAAAGTGCTGCAGTGCAGTTAACTTCGTTACGCATTGTTACACAATACGAACGGGCACTTCTCTGCTTTTGCGTCCTACCACAATTTTTCTAATTGTTTCTCTCGGTCCAGTACCTTTTTATTCGACTCCTCGAGGCTAGTGCGAACACTATCTAAAACCGCCTTCTGGCTTGACGCGTCTATCCCCTGTTCCGATAAAGAGCGTTCAGTCTTCTGGTCGGTAACCGGCTTTTTAAAATAGGTAGTAAGCGATATATAAACGAGAATTGAGATGATTACCAATGTCAACAAAATACCCACCAATGACAAAAACCCCTTTTCGGATCTTTGAGGCCTCATCTTAACTCCTCCCTTCAGTTTATATCAAGGGGTATCTTAACTCGGTTAGGCAGTTTTGGCAAGATTAAAATCAGGTCAAAGAGTATGAGATAATAAAGGGATTAATTGAGGAGTTTTAAAATTCAGGCGGAAAGAGTTCTAACTATTTGAATATAAAGTAGTTTTGTTTGTAGCATTATCATCGTTCTGTGTATTAAATCGTGATGTCTCTTGCTCTGCCTGGTCCACTGTTTTTAGAAACAGATCAACGATATGCGGATCGAATTGTGAGCCTGCACCGTTTTTGATGATTTCAACGGCTTCGGCTTTTTGGTAGGCCTTACGATAGGGCCGGTCCGAGGTTAAAGCGTGGTATACATCCGCTATAGCAATAATACGCGCGCCTATAGGAATGCCCTCTTTTTTAAGGCCGTCCGGATAACCTCTGCCGTCCCATCGTTCATGATGGTGCAAAACAGAAGGGATCAAGTTATGCAGGAAATGAATCGGCCGTATAATATCTGCGGCAATACCCGGATGCCGCTTAACCTCTTCAAATTCTTTATCGGTGAGCTTTTCCTTCTTATGGAGAATCTTTTCACTTATACCGATCTTACCTAAATCATGTAAAATCGCTGCTTGCTTAATATTCTCTATATCATCTCCCGTTAGGCCTGCTACGCGAGCAATCGCCGTTGCATACCGCACCGTGCTCTCGGTATGCTCTCCGGTATAACTGTCTTTGAGCTTAATGGTCTTGGCAAAGGCAAACACTGCTTCAGCTAAACTCTGATTGGCGCGCCTGGTGAGTTTGTTAATTTTGCCTTTCAGGAACTCCACCTCTTCAGTTCTCCTGTCGTGTATTCCCGTAGTTGAACCTAAAAGATACTTCTTAATTAAATCCGTGGCGCAATAAATCCTGTCTGCCCCGTCTTCCTTTGCTTTATTTAAAACCCGGTCAGCCATCTCAACCAAACCCATGCTACTGGTTATGGCATCTTCCGGATAGCTCGCAATAGCACCGCTTAATTTCAGTTTAATCATTATTTTTTTAGTACCAAAGTTATGGTCGCGAACAGCATCAAAGATTCTCTGGGCCAGCCCTACGGCATGCGTCCTATCGGTTCCTGTAGAAATGACCATAAATTCTTCTCCGCCAAACCGGATAGGGATATCGGAACGACGTACTGTTTTTCGTAATACGCCGGTAAACTGTCTCAATACGAGATCGCCGAATTGATGGCCATAGACATCGTTGATTGATTTGAAGTAATCGAGATCAAGCATGATAACGGAAAGAGAATGGCGGTCTCTCTCGGCACGGTAAAACTCTCTCTCTATAGCGTCCTCAAAGTAACGATGGTTGAAAAGCCCTGTCTGGGAATCGATAAGCGACAGGCGTTTTAATTTTTTGTTTGATTTGAGAAGCTCCTTGGTTAAGAGCTGGCGTTCATTTTCTGCTCTTTTGCGCTCGGTAGTATCTCGTACCACCGTAATAATCCGCACAACTTGATTTGCTTCAAAAATCGGGATCTTTCGCGTTTCGGTAGTAAGTTCTCTCTCTCCTATTTTCGCCTGTTCTTCGGTAAGTAAGATTTCTCCCGTCTTAAACACTTTCCGGTATTCATCGCGGACCGTATCGGGTAAGAAAGGAAATACCTCAAATACTGATTTTCCTATCACCTCTGTATCAAAGCCCAAATCCTTATTCCATTTTCTAAATGGTTCATTAAACAGAATAATACGTAAGTCTCTATCGACCACATGAATCGCATCCCCTAAAGAATTAATGGTCGTTCGATATTGCATTTCTGATTCCAATAACTCCATTTGGGCCTTTTTCTGCTCGGTAATTTCATGGCCGACTGATTGATATTCATGCAGGGAATCGTCCTCATTGAACAAAGCCCTATTTGTCCATTCAAGCCAATGTATCTGTCCGTCTGCCCCGAATACCCGGTGTTCATGTGTGGCAATGTGATTCTCTTTGGTAAGGGAAGCGAAGTGCTCTTTAACCCACTTATAATCATCAGGGGGGATAAGCGACATAAAGCTATGCCCGATTAATTCTTCTTTTTTCTTTCCGAAAAAACGACAGTATGCATCATTGACAAACGTAATGATCTGGTTTGGCTGCCACCGACAAATCAACTCAACTTGGTCTTCAACAACGGCCCGATAGCGCTCTTCGCTTTCCCGCAGCGCCTTCTCTGCGTTCTTCAGATATGATGTATCGCGGAATATGCCTTGAATAATCGGCCTATCCCCGATATAGGTAAC
>JBFZAD010000141.1:0-5444 GCA_041309125.1 Candidatus Omnitrophota bacterium | reverse complement strand
TTTACTACTAGACCAGTCATATGCGCTTACATACGCTGATCCCGCTTGGCTATCTAATTTATCAAAGAACTAGTTAACTCCCGGTTTTCACCGGGAATTTTTTGCCTGTTCATTTCTGCACAGACAAAAAAACCGCGCCCCGACATTTGCCGAGGCGCGAAATCTATTCGGCTCTAAGCAACCTAACCGTCGTTTATTTACTAAGCTTACTTGTCAATACCGGTATTAGTCTGTATCACTAATGTTACCAGCTTCCTCTCCTTGAACTCGTAGACACTAAGTATAGCCATATTCCCACTCTTGTCAAGTATTTTTTTAATATTTTTTATATTTCTTGTACAACCCAAATATATTGCAGTAGTTAAAGATACGAATGAATCTTCCGTCGAGCTTAAGGCCGTAAATATATTATGTCGTGGCGTAAGACTCGGCCAGCACTATTGCTTCTTTATATTCCTTACTTGATTCTTCAGTGCAACAGCGCAATTCTTCCAACATCCCCAGCTTAGCCAGCCAGGTAATAACGACGTCCCTGCGTTCTTGCAGCTCTCCTTTAACTGCGCTGGCTGCCATAAATTCTTTGATGCGAGCACCCGAGATTAGAATCCCGCCATCAATAGCCTGGCTGATCTGGGCCTCTTCTTGATCAAGGTCAAATTCGGCTATCAGCGATATGCTTATTGACGGTAGGCTGAAATTAAGCCCAGAAAAACTACCGAAAGTTTCGTAGGTAGTGGCGGAGGCCATGGCCGCGCCTTTGAAGTCGATACCGCCGGTTCCCACTGGAGAACCAGCCTGATCCCTGTTTTCTTGATTGTCTCTAAGGATTACATATTCCCTGATAGCTATAATAAAACTGTTAATTACCGATTGTATTCCCTGGGCGCAACTTAAATCAAATCCAAGATAATCATGTATTAGTTCATTCATAAAATCTACTTGCTCGAATCGTATATTTCCTTTTTCTGCTTCCTCAAGCAATACGAACCGGGTATCATCAACCTCTCCTAGTAGCCACTTTCCGAAACTGTCTTTCAATATCCCGGCAAATATGGCCGCCTCTTCTATATTTATAACGCCGTCCATTCTTCGCAACCAACGGTAAATTCTGCTAAGTGACCGGTAAGAAAGTTCCCATTCTACCCTTCCATCCTCTTTCATATACTTTCGATGTCTTGCGACCATAAGTTTCCATATTTCTTTGGAATTTATTAAATCAGTTATTTCTGAGCGCGGCCCTCTCGTCGCACTGCTTGCACTTTCTGACTGCCCCGCCGGCGAAGCGGCGCTGTGTGTGAGCTTGTCGCCAACTATTAGAAATTTTACGATGTACCTTCTCGAATTATTCATTTCCTCAACCGCCGCTCTTAAACCTTCATCCGTCAACCTGGCCTCCTGCGCCAGTAGATTAACTTCTTGCGGAAGACTCAGATTGTCTTTAGCTAATTCCAGCCTAAACATTTCCTCACTGCCGCTGTAAACCCGGTCCAGTAATAAAACGCTTGAATTCTCGATTACGTACTGATAAATTTGGTTTCGATCGCGATTAATATAATCCATAGTACTTTCAATTATATCAATAGATAATCCCGTGTCCAATGCGAGCGTATCAAAACGCACTTTATATCCGGTAACGGCTTTAAGCGCATCTCTAACTTTATTTGCTGTTTTGACATTTATCCCCGAGCTGGAATTCTCCTGCCCTAACGGCGAAGCGGAGATGTATTTTGGAAACATGATATCGCACAGTACTATATCAAACTTTATACGGTACTCGCCATTGGCATCACGGACTATTTTTAGCAAACTCCTTGCCTTTGCTATATCTGTTGCATTGATTTTCAGCCCGATAAACTTATCCCTAACCCATGGCTTTGATAAATACCTATCAACAGCTGGTTGCACGTCGCGCAACTTAGGAAATCCCTGATGACGCAGCATCCCCCATATATGTAATGCCGCATACCACGCCTTGGTAATGCCAACTTCAACCTCATCTACCTCAAGATCGGGAAATTGTATAAACAAATTGGCTATTCCAGCCTCTTTAGCAAGGATTGCGTCATTATCAAACTGTACACTGTAAATATAATGGTCGCCCTGCCGCAGAGTAGAAACAACCGCGACCAGCTTTTCCTCCATAAAATACCGATAATCACAGCCTTCGTAACGATCATCGTTTAGCCCGATATCTTCTCTTAACCACCTCTCTACCGTCCTTTCCGGAGTTTCTGATATTTCGGATTGGATCTGAAAAACCTGAGAACGTAATTTACGAACTTTATCAAACAACAGCAGCCTGCCTGCCACAGAAATATCAGATAAAATAGATGAACTAGCAGGCCCGCGCGCCTGGCCGGCTACGGTATTCCATACCTTAGGAATCCCCAATTCCTGATTCAGCTTATTCAACGCCCTGACTTGTGCCATCTTCATAATCAGATCGTTTGGCTTGCTATCCGCGCTAAGACTGAATACGCTTTTTAGATTATCCATAATCGCATTCAGTTCAGCAGAATAATATTGAAGAAATTTATCCCATGAACCGTCAGGAATTGCCATTTTTATTTTATCGCTTATTTCCTGTTTTAACGCCGAACTGGCATCTCTATACTCATGAATATTTGCCATATATTTCTCAAATTCTTCAATCGTAGCTTGTAATTCTTTTGACGGTAAAATATCTCTGGCCTTCTTCAATGCCTCTTCAGCATTATTACAAAATGCCAGGTTGCTTGCTTCCTGTTGATTGAGATTATCTAAATTCCAATCGTTCTGTACAAATATCTGATACTTATCCTTAAAAATATCATCGTTGCTTTCAACAGTAATTTTGATTACACCAAGTTTTACGTAGGCGCGAAAATCATCCTGAGCTTCTTTTGTCAGCTGTTTTATTAGAAAATCGGGAACAAAACTTATTACTTTCGAGGATGCCGGTGAAGCGATGGCAACGCGAATATTGCGCTCGTCATTTCTAGTGGCCCAAAGATATGGCTGTGATCCCTTTTTTGCCCAGAAAACGTGATAAAATTCCCTTTGCATCTCTCTAGCGTCAAACTTATGTACAACAGCCGAACTGGTGGTTTTTGGATCTTGCCCCACAGGCGAAGCGGCGCTGCTTTTCGCTTCAGTAACAGTCCTAATAATAAATGCTATCTGTCTTAGGCCATTAATTGTGCATCCAGACCTTTGTAATTGCCACTTAAGATCGGATATTTTCCCGACTATTTGATGATAATGATCGAGTGAAAGCGAAGATTTGTTACTCTTTAAGAAATTCTCTATATTGAATCGGATGCTAAAATCCAGGTAACGAGCAAGGGCAAGAAAGACTATTCCTAATTGTCTTTCTTCTAGGCCAAGTTCATTGATGCTCACTAACATATCAACAACTAAATTTCTATATATTTCTAAATCAGGCCTCTTGAGCTTAACCGATATACTCCTAATAATTCCATCTGGAAATATTTGTTCTGCACTAGGCAAAACTGGGCTACCGGCTGAAGGCTGACGGCTGACGGCTGACGGCTGAACATCCACCGCCGAACTAGCGCTCTCCTGCCCCGCCGGCGAAGCGGCGCCAGGTTTAGATAAACTATCATCAGAAAATTTATCTCTTGCGAGTTTCGAAAGAGGAGGAGCACGAAAAACATAGCCGCGGAGATTAAATAGTCTTATTTGCTGTTTTTGCATTAATTGAATTAACCGCTCACGTAAAGAAACTTCGACCTTACCTTGCTTAATTAGGCTGTCTATATGCTTAGATAGGGCCTCATCGGCTTTATGACTATCTAACGGAAGTTTGCCGAAAATATAATCTTTTCTTTCTCTGCGCAGACTTCCTGATAACAAACAACATCTTCCTACCGAACGCTTGGTAAATTTAGCCTTCAACACGGTGCCGATCGCCTCCCAGATTTTTAGATTTTCAGGGTCTATCTCGACTGCTTTGTCTTGCACGAAACGATCAGCAATATCATAAAGCGCAACGGCATTGAATCTAACTTCATACTTAGATAATTCACCAAAAAAAAGCCAGCCAGGAGGAAGCAATAACATTATCATGTCAAACACGCTAAATCTTCTGTTTTCCACAAATTGAATGGGGTAGCCATCTTGGATCTGATCTACTAAATTACTGTTAAAGGTTTCAATCCGTTCTGCAATAAGTGCTTTTATAGAGTCAGATTGTTTCTGAGATAATCCCGCCAGCAATTTTTCGATTTTGTTTAAATACCTAAATTTAAACAACCATCCTTTTTGCGAAGAAAAATAATCAACAATCTCGTCAATCTTATAAAGAAACTGCAAAGGACTCATCTCCACCGAGGAACTGGCGCTCTTGCCTCTTTCTTTCCCCCGCAAGGCCGTACCGTGGATTGTATGAGCAGCATCCCCCTCTGTGATTTCTACCATTGCAGCCGGATCCTGTTGTTCCATACCGGCGCTGCTCCCTCTATCTTCCGGAGTTAACTTATTTATATCTGTTGCGCTTTCTGCGATATCAGCTTCCAATTGGGGCCTGATTGGTGAAGAGCCTAGCGGCTGAATGAATTCCCCATCAAAATGGAGGCCGTACAAACCTGCACGCTGAAGTGCCGCGATATTAGCTGCGGAGGAATTTACGCTTAGCCGAGCTCCATCGGTATTGAATTGACTATTCCAGGCCACTCCCCCGCTCACATAACTCCTGATCACTTGTCCGGTCGGTGTATACACCGGTTCCTGAATCGAGTACTCACCCTTTTCAAAAGAGCGTTTGTAAGCTTGAAAGTAGGTGTCTTTGGACCAGGGGGTTTGCGAGGTCAGGTTAGTGAGGTCGTTAGAGTCAATACGGGAGATGTAGTTGTGTGCCGGTGAGCCGGTTAGCCGGTTAGCCGGTTGGTTAGTTGATTGGTTAACCGGTGAGCCGGGTAATGGGTGAGCCGGTGAGCCGGTTAGCCGGTTAGCCGGTGGATTAGTTGGATCTTCTACCGGTGCACTGGTGGACTGGCTTACCGGTGAACCATTCTGTACTCGGAATCTCTCCTTAAACCAGCGAGATAGTATCAGTGAAAAGTAGACTTGGCGCAGAGGGGCATAACGTTGAGAGGTGTTGATCTCTTTAGTTAGTTTGGGGATGATCAGTTCTTTGATCAGTGCGGTGGAGTAGGTGTTTAGGGCTTTGGCACGGGAATCGGGGAAGGAGTATGGTTGTGAGTTGGAAAATTGGTTTGCCGGTTCACCGGTGTGCCGGTTAGCCGGTGGATTGGTTGGTTCTTCTACCGGTGCACCGGTGGACCGGTTTACCGGTGAACCATTCTGCGTCTTTAAATAGTCTTCCTCCAGCATGACTTTTAAAGTGGCTTTATAGATGTAGGCGGATGGTGGTTCGCCGGTGTGCCGGTGTGCCGGTGTGCCGGTAACCGGTGAACCGGTAGACTGGCTTACCGGTAAACCTT
>JBFZAD010000140.1:0-4680 GCA_041309125.1 Candidatus Omnitrophota bacterium | reverse complement strand
TCTAATATTTCCTGTATGGTGCTTGGGGCCTCATAAACCTTAGGCTTTATTTTGTAAATTGATCTGTCAAGTTTGGGTTTGATTGGTAAGAGTTTTCTTACTTTTTCGGTAAAGATTGCCTGCGTTTTGTCCCTTTTTACTAAAACTATCCCCACTTTTAACCCCTCAGGCTTGCTGCGTGGGGTCTACCCCACGCTATACTCTTTAATAAAGAAAAAATTAGAAGAATACGAAGTATTATTCTTTTTCTTTATTAAAGGTATTATAAAACTTTATATATATCTTTATTGTGTAAATGATCCTTTACACACCTTGTAAAGGATCATTTACATTACCCCTGTTAATAATCGTTTACAACCCCTTAGCATTTATCTTCATAAAGTGAATGCCATAAATAATAGTATCTGTTTGATTTGTTTTGCAAATTTGTTTTCTCAATCCTTATGAATTTTGCATCCACTAACTCCTGAAGAATTTTATTAACCCAGGTTCTACTGATACCAAGTAGATTTGCTAGGTTGCTTTGGGTAGGCCAACAATAACTTTTAGGATTATCAGTTTTACTCAAATTGGAATATTGAAATAAGAGGACTAAGGTGATTTTAGCCATAGGCGAAATCCCTTTGTATCTAAAAAGACAGTTTGGGAATATAGGGCCATTAAAAACTGAATAAGGTGAGAAATCATCTCCAATTTTAATTGAAGGGGGAACGGTATTATTTACTCTTAATGTGCGAATGCCCATTTTTACCCCTTTCTTTGTTTTTGTAAAATTTCTTTGAATTCTTCCGGAGATAAAGATATTTCCGAAAGAAAATAATTCCACCCGTACTCCTTTTCTTTTTCTATGTACAAATATCCTGAATTTGTCAGTTCCTTTAAACCGGAAAAGAAACTTGATTTTTTATCCTTAGATTGTTTTACTATGTCATCAAGGTAACAATCATCATTTTTTAGCGATAGTAGGTATAAGAAAATACCTTTTGCTTTCCAAGAAAGGGTGTTATCTTCTACATTGGTAAGGTCTATGCTAAAATGATTAGAAGAACGAAGGTTTCTTAGGTTTTTAATAGCGGTCATTTTTAACCTCCTTAAAATAGGAGCAGGACAGGGGAAAAAGAAAGGAAAGAAACCCCTGTCCTGCCTTGCTCGCCAAAGCAAGCGGTTAAATTGTTAGGAGAAACACTATGTAAGGAGTATTGTAACATTATTTTTTGGTTCTGTCAAGAAAAATCTTTACGAATTTAAAAGCAATCTAACAGCTCCCAACTTGAGTGCTTGTGTTGACACGTTTTATAATTTTGAGTGCGGCACAGATAGCAAAGCGTTCGGCACAGCTACGTTTGAAAGTAAGATCATAACGTTTATTTTATCTGTTCAGAAAAATAACTCTTTTTTTAACCCATCAGCAGTTTTTTGGTCCAAATCTGCTGGGTCCATTTTATCAGTTGTGTCGAACCTTACAACCTCAACCGACTTGATTAAGGTTGTAAGGTCGTAGGCTAATCTGTCAGCCTTATCCAAAGCATCGTTGTCAAAGAAAACAAATGCCCTTTTTATTCCGGCAAATAAAGTCAGTTGTTTTTTTGTATACTCTGTACCAAAGGTAGCAACTGCCCCATCTCCTAATCTCCAAACATCTGTAACACCTTCAACAATTATTACTTTATCCCTAACAGAATCTAAATTGTATACCACAGACTTTGTAGGTAGGATAGATTTTTCTATGGATAGATTTTTATACTTTATTTTCTGTGTTTCGGTTACATCCCTACCTACATAAGTAATCAATTTATTATTCAAAAATACAGGGATTATTATCCTAAATTTGAAGTCACCTAATTCTCCACAACCTAATAAATCGTATTTTTTCTCCAGAAAATCAGGGTCAAAGTTTCTTTTTATTAGGTATTCTTGGTGTATTTTTTGCAAAGGTTTTGCTGATTTAGGTAGTTTAACAAAGCTGGCAGGTTCTCTTTCTTTGATGTTTTGATGGGATAGTTCCCTATCCTGATATTTTTCAATTATTTTTTGGGCAAATCCATGGGAGCATTTTTCTATTTCCTGGATGTATTTTGTGACAGCTCCCTTGGTTCCGCATATCCAACAGGATAGTTTTTTGCTTGGAGATATTCCAAGATGATAGGAGGGATCACTACAGAAAGGGCAGTTTACTTCTACCCATCCCTCTGTAACATTTTTTCCTTCTGTTTGGTATTCTATCCCTTTATCTTGAAGGTATCTAATTAGGTCGAAAGTTTCGATCATATTTCTATTTCGGTCACTCTCCCAAAGGGCACTCCACTAAGTCTTTGTACAATCATTATGAAAATTCTCCTACAATTAAATCCCAAGTTCCTTTTTTTTGCCCCTGGCAGGACTCGAAACCTGCTGTCTCGGGTTTTGGTATTTGCACCCTGTAAGGCTCGATTGACTCACTTACCGAGAGGCGTAACAGTCACCTATGTGTCCTTCCACACCGCAGGGGCAGTTTAATTTAGGGCATTTTTGCCCCTTCTTCTTTTAATAATCCCATTGCATTTTTAAAAACTTGGGAATTTCTTCCTTTTCCTTCCGTTATAAATTTCCAACAAGGTGAACAAAAATCTCCAACAAACCCCCCTTCACCTTTTTTATTCCAACAGTTCCATGTAAGACAGTATTCCTTATCACTTTTAAAAAGAGGACCTTTCATAACTTCCTCCTAAATCCTATTTACTCTTTATCAGTAATTGTTATTTTAACCTTATATTTATCATTTTCATGTTCAAATACAAAATCACCATTAAGGTCGAATTTATATATTTCATTTATTGCCTTACTTGTGGCATTCTCCAATATCTCATATAAATAATAAAGTGTGTCCTTTTTCCATGACTTTGCTATTTTGACCTTATTCCATGTCTCAATCATCTCAGGAGTAATATCTTCCATTGGGTCTTTCATAACTTCCTCCTAAATCCAATTATTTTCAAAATAAAGGCAAAGACGTAAACCGAAATGCTCCACAAAAAATCGGTCGGAAGGGTCAAAAAAATCTAAAAGGATTACTTCTGTTTTATCCTTTGTGGTTCTAAGTCCCCTTCCTATGCTCTGTAAAGTAGCAATCTCTGACTTACCTCCAGCAGCATTACAGATAACATCAAGGGAAGGAATATTAATTCCTTCCTTCCAAATTGTAGTAGCAATAACCAATTTAATATCCTTATCCTTAAAGGCTTGTTTCACTTCTTCCCTTTGTTCTGTTTCAGTAGCACCTCTTAGGAAATAAGGATGTAACCCTTTTTCTTCCGCTATCCTTCGGATGTTTTCTCCATGTTCTATTCGAGTGAGAAGGACTAAAACCGTTTTACCTTCCTTGATGTAAGGTATAATAGAATCCACTACAACTTCATTTCTTGCCCTATTGTTAGTTATACCTTGGTCATAGACATCCTGATAACGAAAGAGTTCCTTTATCCTGTAGTTTATAGGAATCTTTACTAATTTTATTTTAGGTTTAGCTAATATCCCCTCTTCAATTCCTTCTTCTAAAGAAAAGGAATCTATCAAAGGACCAATAAAAGCCTCCAATGTCATCTTTGCTTCCGCAGTTGTAGGTAAAGTTGCAGTAAAACCAAATCTTGCAGTACAAGGTAGGTTTCTCAAGACTGTGGAGTAGGTTCCTTCCCACCTGCCTACATGGTGTGCCTCATCGGTAACCACAACATCAAATTTAGTTAATCTTTGCGGGATTTTTGAGAAGGACTGGATAGTTCCTACCACAATATCACCCCTTAAATCCTTTTCTTCTCCGGTGTATGTGGTGACATTTTTTAGTCCAAACTTTTTGAATTCTTCGGCTGTCTGTCTGACCAAAGTAAGGGTATGGACTATAAAGATGGTAGGCCTATTGAAGGCGGAAATTAAACCCGCAGCTAAAAAAGTTTTTCCACTTCCTGTCGGAGCTTGGAGTACTCCCCTTTGTTTTTCTAAGGCTGAATGGATTAGTCTAAGCTGATCTTCTCTATAAGAACCGTTGGGTAAATCAGGAATGGAACCATAGGGTAATTTAGGGATTTCCCCTGTTATTTGACAAGGTATCCCATTATCTTTACAATGTTTTACAACCCGTTCTAAGAAACCGGTGTAGAAGTAGTAGATTAATCCATCAGAAGATTTTAACATGGTTGATTTCTGATATTCTACCCTCTCCTTTCTGTGAAAACCTTGTCTATAAAAGACAGAAGGAAAGGAGAGGATAGGACGAATGATTTGTGCATCAGGTCTGGACACCTGACATTGAATTGGGTCGAGTATTTTTATTATCATAATGCTTATATTATACACTAATTTTTCAGAAATTGAAAATTTTTTTTGTGAGGGTTACATCCATTTTTGTAGTTCCTCCCAAGTTATTTTTATTGTTTCAAATTTCCACCTAAATTTTTTCCTGAGGATTTTAAAAACCTCTCTTTTGTTTACCCTACCATTCCTTAAAAACATTTCATCAGGTAACCCTGCCATTAATTCTAAAAGCATCTTTCCTTCTTGAGAAAGATTATCCCATAGGTCTTTTAGGATAGCTAAAGATTCAGGTGTATCGGTTACTGTTGCCTCATCTTCATAAGTCTTCCATTCACCCCAATGAACAGTTGCCGCAGCTTCAATACTCATCCTTCTATTATCCTTCCATTGTAA
>JBFZAD010000139.1:0-3146 GCA_041309125.1 Candidatus Omnitrophota bacterium | reverse complement strand
CTTAGAGAGACTCTGGCACCAGGCCAAGCGAATAAGATTACCTCGCCACTTAAAGAATGAGCCAACCAGGCGTAAAAAAAGACCTAACTGAAGTAATCCTAAATTCTATTAGTAAAATCCCGCAAATTAGTAAACAATTCAAAAATGAATCAGTATTGCTTGATATCCCCAAAGATCCTACTAAAGGCGATCTAACGACCAATATTTGCTTTAAGCTATCCGGTACACTAAAACAAGCACCTTTACAAATAGCAAGTCTCTTAGTAGATATTCTAAAGAAAGAAAAGAGCTCTATAATTGATAAAATTATTGGAAAAATAGAACCGGCAGGTGCAGGCTATATAAATTTCTTTTTCAAAAAAGAGTATTTTTACGATATTATACGTGAAATTATACAAGAAAATGATAGATATGGATCATCTGACCTGGGTATTGGCAAAAAAGTTTTGATAGAGTTTGTCAGCGCAAATCCCACAGGTCCATTATCCATAGCTCACGCTAGACAAGCTGCCGTAGGTGATGCTTTGGCAAATATCATGTCATTTTTAGGATATGATATAAAGAGGGAATATTATATTAATGACGAAGGAAATCAGATAAATATTCTTGGTGCATCTGTACAAGAGAGGTTGAAAGAGCTAAGAAATGAGTCCTCTGCCTTTAAAGAGGAATATTATCAGGGTGAATATATTTATGATTTAGCAAAAAATATAATCGATAAAAAACTTAATTTTCAATCTATAAGTGAATTTTCTGCCTTTGCCGTAGATGAGATACTTAAAGAAATTAATAAGGATCTAGAGGATTTTGGAGTAAAATTTGATACCTGGTATTCTCAAAAGAAACTGGTCAATAAAGAAAGGATTATGAAGTCTCTGGATTTCCTTAAGGAAAAGGGAGTTATGTATGAAAATGAGGGTGCGCTTTGGTTTAAATCAACTCAATTTGGCGATGATAAAGACAGGGTAGTAATCAAAAATGATAAAGAATTTACTTACTTGGCTGCTGATATTGCCTATCATCAGGATAAATTTAAAAGAGGTTACCAGTGGCTTATAAACATGTGGGGCCCGGACCATCACGGGTATATAGCTAGACTCAAGGCAGCGGCCCAGGCGATGGGGAAAGTTCAGGATGATCTTTCTATAATAATAGTCCAATTGGCGACTATATATAAAGAAGGTAAGCCTGTTTCTATGTCGACCCGCAGGGGCCAGTATATATCGCTGCGTGAAATCTTAGATGAGGTCGGCAGAGATGCAGCCAGATTTTTCTTTATGATGAGAAAAACTTCAAGTCATCTGGATTTTGACCTGGATTTGGCTAAAAAACAGAGTCCTGAAAATCCGGTCTACTATATTCAATATGCCCATGCACGGGTGGCAAGTATATTGGCCAATGCAAAAGATCCAGATCCAAGAGCAAGCCTTGATTCTCTTAAAGAGCCATTAGAAATAGATTTAATGCGGATATTATCTGTGTTCCCTGGCATTCTAGAGGCCTGCTCTAATGTACTTGACCCTTGTGGTCTGACTAATTACCTACAGGATGTTGCGAAGGTATTTCATAAGTTTTATGATTTGCATCGAGTGCTAGTTGAAGATACTAAATTAAGAGAATCAAGGCTATTACTAGTGCTTGCAACAAAAATAGTCTTAGCAAATGGGCTGGGTGTCTTAGGCATCTCAAGACCTGAAAAGATGTAAATATTATGTCCAAGCGCTGGAGAATAAAAGAGCCCAATATTGCACAGCAGTTAGTCCTGTGTAGAGAATTTGATATCTTACCTCTCACGGCGCAGGTCCTCATTAACCGTGGTATAGTCGATTCCAAGCAAGTAAAATCTTTCCTTAAATCAGATTTGAATGATCTGACAGATCCATTAAAGCTACCTGATATCGATGTTGCAATAAGGAGGATAAACAAGGCCATTGAAGACAAAGAGAATATACTCATATTTGGAGATTACGATGTGGACGGAGTTACTTCCTGTGTTTTAATGTCATCTGTTCTGAAAGAGCTTGGGGCAAGATGCAAGCAATATATTCCCCATAGGATTAAAGAGGGGTATGGCCTTAATGAAAAAATAGTTGAGTATTGTAAAAAGAATAAGATTGATCTTGTAATTACGGTAGACTGCGGTACAACAGATTTTGAGGAGATAGAACAACTTTCAAAGGCTAAAATTGATGTGATCGTAATTGATCATCATGAGCCACTGGCTAGAGACCTTAAGGGGATTGAGGCATTTGTAAATCCAAAGAGGCATGATTCCAGCTATCCCTACAAGGACTTAGCTGCAGTAGGGCTTGTATTTAAGGTAGCGCAGGCAATAAGCAAAAGGCCATTAACTGAATACTTAGATTTAGTAGCATTGGGTACAGTTGCAGATGTGGCACCTCTAAATGGAGAAAATAGGATTTTAGTTAAATTCGGTCTCTCTAGGATTAAAGACACTAAGCGCGAAGGCCTTAAGGCCTTAATACAGGCAGCTGGCATTGAAGGCAAGGACATATTGCCTGAATACATAAGTTTTATACTGGGGCCCAGGATTAATGCCTCAGGGCGCATGGACAGCGCTCATTCAAGTCTTGAATTGTTATTAAGCGAAGAAGAGCTTCACGCTAAAAGATTGGCAAAAGACCTGAATCAGAGTAATCAATTGCGCCAGAGGGTTGAGGGTGAGATTTTAGATGAGGCAATAAATTACGTTGAGACAGAGTTAAATTTTAAAGATCACAATGTAATAACAATTGGAAAAGAGGGCTGGCATGCTGGCGTATTGGGCATAGTCGCCTCAAAGATTGCAGATAAATACAATAGGCCAGCAATAATAGTATCTTTTGATAATGACATAGGTAAAGGCTCCTGTCGTTCAATTGAGAATTTCCACATCCTAGATGCATTAGCAAAATGCCAGGACTATCTTGTAGGTTTCGGCGGCCATTGTTATGCAGCAGGCCTCACCATTAATAAAAAATATTTTGATAGCTTTAGAGATCATATCAATCAGATTGCATCCGCAGTATTAAAGCCAGAAGATTTCTTGCCTACACTTGAAATTGACTCACTTGTTAACCTGGAGGAATTAAGCCTTGATTTAATAAATGAGATAGAAAATCTTGCTCCATTTGGTGAAGCAAATA
>JBFZAD010000138.1:0-2951 GCA_041309125.1 Candidatus Omnitrophota bacterium | reverse complement strand
CTACTAAACAACTCCGGTGCAATCTCTCTCAAGGGAACCGTAACAAACTTCCTCTTCCACATCCTAGGATGCGGAATCTTTAGCTCTTTTGAATTTATTTTCAGTTTGTCATAAAGCAGTATATCCAAATCTACAGTCCTAGATGAATATCTATTTTTCCTAGATTTCCTTCTACCCAATATTTTTTCAATCTTCTTTAGTGTTTTTAATAATATTCTTGGAGAGAGGGTCGTCTTTAACTTTAATACCCCATTTAGAAAATCAGGTTGGCCGGTCATTCCTACTGGTTTAGTTTCGATAAGAGAGGATATTTTTTGAATCTTGATTTTATTATTTCTTCTTAATAGACTTACTGCTTTCTTTATTTTAAATCTTCTACTGCCAAGATTTGAGCCTATGCCTATAAAACACTCATTCCAGATAGTCATTGCTTAAAACTAAAACATCACTATCCTGTCCCGTCCAAGTTTACGGGCCTGAGCTAAAGCCAACTCTGCCTTCTGGATTATCTCTCCGGCTGACTTTGCATCATTTGGACAGGTTACTATTCCTATACTCACGGTGATCTTCCCGGAGAATTTTCCCTTTTCATCTGGGAAGGTAGTTTCTCTTACTACGGCAGACATTCTTGAAGCAAGGACAAACGCACCATCTTTTTTAGTCTCAGGAAGGATTATCGCAAACTCATTGTGAATATATCTGGTTACATAATCAGTCTTACGCGTATACTTCCAGAACAATTGTCCTATATCTTTAATCAAATTATTAGTCTTTTCTTTCCCATATTCTTTTTCATATAACTCTAGATTGTCTACATCAATAAATAAAAAGGAGACATATGACGGATATCGTAGCACCCTATTAATCTCAATCTTTAACGTCTCTTGAAAATAACGGTAATTATAAACTCCTGTATTAAAATCATAGAAGGTCTTATCTTGCTCTTTTAAGTGCTGCCTTGTGGTACTCTGCAACTGTTTCCATTCTAACGCCTTTTCTACTACAAGTGACAGCTCTTCAAAATTAAATGGTTTTACAACATAGTCATACGCGCCTTCTTTTAATGCTGTAACCGCCGCTACGATAGAATCATATGTGGTTGCGACGATAACGCAAGATTCAGAATTTATCTCTTTAAGCTTTCTAATTACCTCTATCTGCTTATTCATATCAGGTATATTCATTTCGGCTATGATAATCTCAAATTTACTCTCTTTGGCCTTTTCTAAGGCCGAGGCAGAATTAGACACACCAATCACATTAAATCCTTCTTTTTTAAGACTAGCCTCAACGCTTGCGCGGGCAAAATCATTACTCTCTATCAAAATCACATTGCCTTTATCCATAACATCCTCCTTCTAAGGCCAAAATCAAAACTTTATACCAATCTTTTTAATGCGCGATATCGCCTCTTCTAATTTATTTTTATCTAAAGTGAGAGCAATCCTCATAAAGCCCTCACCATATTCTCCAAATCCATTTCCAGGAGTAACTATAATATCAGCTTTATCTAAAAGCAAATTACAGAATTCTAAAGATGTGAATTTCTTTGGAACCTTGATCCAGATATAGAATGTGGCCTTTGGCTTTATCACACTAAATCCTAGAGACGTCAAACCACTAATAATTATATCCCTTCTATCCTGGTATATTCTTCTTAGAGATAATATAAAATCTTCAGGGGTGTTAAGTGCGCTAATGCCAGCAATCTGAATTGCCTGAAATATCCCTGAATCAATATTTGTCTTAAACTTAGATAGTGCCTTAACAATCTCTGAATTTCCACAGGCCCAGCCGATTCTCCATCCTGTCATATTAAAGGTTTTAGACAGTGAATGGAATTCAATTATAAGATCATCTTTTCTAGTAAACTCCAGGATGCTAGGTGGCAGATAACCATCAAATGCAAGTTCTGAATATGCAAGGTCAGATGCAATAATGATATTGTATTTTCTTGAAAATTTGATCAGATCTTTGATAAAACCCTCATTAATAATTGCTGAGGTTGGATTATTAGGATAATTAATAAAGATTATCTTTGACTTATTTGCTACTCTTTTAGGTATCTTTGTTAAATCAGGAAGAAAATCATTCTTTTCAAGTAATGGCATTGTATAGGGCGAGCAACCTGCAAGAACCGTGCAGTTTCTATATGGCGGATAACATGGATCAGGGACAAGCGTAAACTCTCCTGGATTTAAAAAAACAAATGGCAGATGCGCAATACCCTCTTTTGAACCTATCAAAGGCTGAATCTGATCCGCTGGATCAAGCTTCACTTGAAATCTATGATTATACCAGCTGGCAATAGCCTGGCGAAGTTCAGGCATACCCTGATCAAGGGCATAACGATGGTTCTTAGGGTCTTTAACGGCGCTACACAACTTGTCAATTATGTGGCTTGGCGTAGGTAAATCCGGATCACCAACTCCCAAATCTATAATATCTCTTCCTTCTTGAATTGCCTTTCTCTTTGCCTTATCCAATTCAACAAATAAGTACGGCGGCAACTTCCTAAGATTCTTTGAAATCAATTCTTTCATTTGGTATCCTTGATTACATCCATCATACTGTAAAGGCCTCTTTTTCTATTCACTAGCCATTTTGCTGCCTCAAGCGCCCCTTTAGCGAATATATCGCGTGACTTTGCGCTATGGGATAATTCTAATCTATCATACGTCCCATCAAAGATTATCTTGTGATCTCCTACTATCTCACCCTCTCTTATTGAATCTATATTTTCTACCCTACAACTTTCATTCTCTATTATCTGGGCAATTCTTTTGGCCGTTCCTGAAGGAGCATCTTTTTTATGCTGGTGGTGGGCCTCTATAATTTTTATGCAATATTTATCCTTTAATTGACCTGAGGCAAGCTTTACTAACTCAAACAATACGTTAACCCCTATAGACATATTAGGTGAAAAAACAATGGCTATTTTTTTAGAGGCC
>JBFZAD010000137.1:0-3006 GCA_041309125.1 Candidatus Omnitrophota bacterium | reverse complement strand
AACTTTGCCAGAATCAGGGTAGCATCGGCCTTGTCGCTTAAATATTTCTTAACCTCTCTGGCCCTCTCTGAAAGAGAACCCAGATATTCTGCCTCATCTGTCTTCTCCTGGAATTTTTTATTAAGGCCATCTAAGTATTTTTCAGTATAATAAACCTTGGAAACAAAGATCAAGCAGATTTGAAAAAATATTAGCATTGCTAGAATTCCGGCCGTGACAACCTTTTTGCCTTTTTCTCTGAATTTGCGGCTAATCTTTAATTCTTCAGGCGTAAGGTCCATGGCCAAATGCTTATGAAATAATAAACCGCTTACTAAACTTAAAAAAGAGAGGGAGTCATTGCCGTCCACCTTAGATTTATACTGTTCTTCGATATCAATATGATCTTGCAAATTGAATTTTTTTGTATCAATATTTAATTCATTAACCAATGCCGCATAGATACCCGTCCATGCCCCGGAAGAATTTGCAATATAAAGAGCTTGAGGCTTATCTGAAATGTCCTCAGATGAATATGACTCAAATGATTTTTTAAGCTCTTCGACTAATTTCTTTATACCCCTTTCTTCATCAGGCACTATCACAGACTTTCCTATGGGGATATTTCTTATAAATGTGAGCCCTTGCGAGTAAAAAACAGTGAAACTTGAACTTTCAGAATCAATATTTAAAAGCGCATTGGGCTTATCTAAGGCAATTCCCTTTATAAAGCCTGAACTCATCTTACCCAAAACCTCCCCCTCAAAGAATATCCGCCATAAGACCAAACCTGCATTATCCAGAATGCTTATCTTTTTATTAATTACCTCCTTGGCCACCATTATAACAAATGCCTTGGTGTATGCATTCTGGAGCGTTCCAATATTAAAATAATCAACCACCAGCTCCTCTCTAGAGTATGGAGTATGCCTTCCTGCCTGTAGATTCAATATATCCCTTATCTCATCATCCTTTACCGATGGAATCTGGATAATGGTTGTAATTGCAGAGCTTGCCGGTATCAATAAAACCACTTGAGAGCCCTTATAATCTATATTTTTTAATTTATCTATTAGGCATTGCGTGATTTCATCTTGGCCGAGACCTTTTATCTCCTGCGAATCTAAGGCCAAAATTGTCCTATCAGCGCCGGTCTCTTTTATTAAAGCAATTTTAATATGCGTTTCGGTTATCTCTATGCCTAAAATCCGTCTTGTCCTAGTTGCAAGCTCAATGGCTTTTTTGGAATAAGTTTTTAGTGCTATAGGTATATTCATTATTATTTAGAATCTTATTTCATAAATCTCATAAGAGATAGGTTCATTCCCAGCTGGTTATATCGTTTTCGCCTTCTTTATCATCCCTACCTAAAGAATAGATATCATAAGCAAATCCATGCGTTCCAGGACATTTATAAAGATATGTTCTTCCCCAAGGATCTAAAGGTTCCTTCTCTAGATAAGGCCCATTCCAATTTTTTGGTATAGGGCTCTTGGTAGGCTTCTCTTTAAGCGCATCCAGGCCCTGCTCCGTTGTTGGGAAAAAACCATTATCCAATTCAAACATTTTAAGGGCCGTTGAAATATTTGATGTGATATCAATCTTTGCAGCCATTATCTTTTCCTGCTCTGACCTTCCGGAAAGCCTTGGAATGACCATACCTACTATACAGCCTATAATCACAACCAAAAGCAATATTTCAACTAATGAAAAAGCTTTTCTTTTTAGCATATCGCCTGCCTTGTTAATACATAAATTTAAAAACATAAATTTGGCTAGGATTTAATGAAATCAGGCTTGATTTTCCTTAACAATTTTATCTATCATAGCCCTGTCGCTATTCTTCATATCCAGAAAGCTCACAGCAATATCATAAAGGCCCTTTTCATCTGAGCCTTGAGTCCTGACTACCTTTGCTAGGCAAGAAATCTGTGCCTCTTTTTGCTCCTCATCAACATAGACGAACAATTTCATGTTAAGAATAAGATTTGGCACAAATGGAATTCTGTACTTAAATAACATTCCTCCTGCACTTAAATTACTGCTATAGCCGTTATGTTCTGCGCTAAATTCATCCCTACCCAACCCCTGGGCCATAAGCTGATCCTTTATATCCTTAGAAATATCCTTAAAGATTGAAAATGCAATTTTAAATTTCTTGTCAATCCTGGAATAGATTCTTCTATCAATATCTTTTTTTGCAACTCCCTTATCCCGCGAATCAAAAGAAGCTAATCTTGCTGATTTACTATCCCCAACCCTTAACTTTTCAATAGGAACACTGACAACATTCATTAACTCATCCATTGTTGTCTCGGCGTTTATCACCTTGAGGAGTCCGTTGACAAACATGGTGTTCATTCCTTTTGCAATGCTTGAGTTTTCTATGACGACACTTGAAGCCCTTTTCATGATTAGATTTTTGATCTCATCATCAACCAGAAGGATTTCATATATTGCGCTCCTGCCATAAAATCCGGTATTATTACAATTTTCACAACCTACTGGCTTGTAAAGAGGCGGAATATTTGAACTATCCAAATCAAGACTTTCCTGGATGAATTTAATTATCGAAGGGTTAGGAGAGTCTTCTTTTATCTTACACTTAGGACACAACACCCTGATAAGCCTCTGCGCCACAAAGGCAATGGCAGTTGAATAAATGAGATATGGCTCAATGCCTAAATCTAATAATCTATTAATACTTGAACTTGCATTATTGGTATGCAGCGTTGAGAAAACCAGATGCCCTGTCAAAGAAAAACGCATTGCTATTTCTGCCGTCTCAAGATCCCTTACCTCTCCTACCATAATAATATCCGGGTCATGCCTCAACATGCTTCGCAGTCCTAAGGCAAATGTCATTCCAATATTAGGATTAACCTGTATCTGTGTAACATTATCCACCTCATATTCGATAGGATCTTCTATGGTCATAATCTTTGTCTCACTATTGTTTATCTTGCTTAAGCACGCATACAGAGTTGTAGTCTTTCCGCTACCAGTTGGCCCTGTTACAAAGATAAT
>JBFZAD010000136.1:0-4479 GCA_041309125.1 Candidatus Omnitrophota bacterium | reverse complement strand
TTAAAGAGGCTTTAGAAAAGGAAAGCCTACTTACGCTTGATATTCGCCTTAAGAAAACCAAAAAGGAGTTGTAAGACTTGAATTTCGGTACTATTTTATCTTTATTTCATGCAGAAGAGGCCAAGGATATTTATACAAAGGGCCATTGTTCAAGGGTCACAAAATATGCAACATTGATAGCTGAATCTTTGGGTTTAAGGGGAGATGATTTAGAGGTAGTTATAAGAGCAGGCCTGTTGCATGATTTGGGTAAGATAAAGATAAGTGAATCAATCCTTGATAAGCCTGATAAATTGAATCAAGAGGAGTGGAAGGTAGTAAAAAATCACCCTAAGGATGGTGAGGAAATGCTTAAGCCTTTAAAATTTTTAGGCAAGGAGAGAGAGATTATCCTTCATCATCATGAAAAATGCGATGGCACCGGCTATCCGAACGGTCTTAAAAAGGATGAAATCCCGCTAGGTTCAAGGATACTTGCAGTGGCAGATACATTTGATGCTATGAATTCAAAAAGGGCCTACAGAAATGCCCTTCCTAAAGATGTAATTTTAGAGGAATTAAAAAATGTAAAAGATTCGCAGCTTGATGGTATTATTGTGGAAAAATTCTTAGAAATATTAAAACGTCATCCAGACCTCTGGGATTCAGAGAATTTGGTTCAGTAAATTTTTTTAATATGATATTGAGTACGTACTCATAATAAATAGGGTGTTTAACCTATATGAAACCTCGTGGAAGGCCTAAAAAACACAGAGTTATAACATTAAACCCGCAAATAAGCCAATTCAGCCCAAGGGGCAAACCTGGCAGACCCGATGAAATAGAGCTTTCACTAGATGAATTTGAAGCAATCAGGCAGTACGGGTTTCTTAAGAAGAATCAAAAAGAGGCAGCTAAACAGATGCAGATTTCCCAGCAGACATTTAGCCGGATAATCAGAAGGGCGTATAATTTGGTTTCAGATGCAATTGTAAATGGGAAGATAATAAGGATTAAAGAATCATAATAGAGAACAGTATTTCATTAATGGAAAGAAGAAATGTCAAAGAATACGTTTTTCTTATAAACAATGTTCTTTGAGGCTAAATATAACTAACTTCCTATAATATATCTTATGTTAACTTCAGCATATTGGAACAAGCCCAAATAAACCCTTTCTTTTTATAAGGTTAGCTCAATTCTAAAATAACCTGTGGAAAACTGTTTTTAAACTTACTTTCTTTTACCTTATCTTTTCTTAGTATAACCCTTGCTTTTTAATAATAATTATACTAAAAAAGATACTAAATTTTGAACATTTTCTACTATTTATTGCGTAAATTTGCGGTTTATAAGGGTGAGATTTGCAGGAAAGATTGTCCAGTCTCCATATCTGTGGTTAATATTGTCAATTGATTTAATAACCTCCTCTCTTTTTTTAACCTCTTTTAACAGGCTATCTTCGTTATTTACAAGATTCGAGCAAGAAACTCCCAGTGCACGTATAGCTGTACTGTTTTTTAAAGGAGTATTGGCTATTTTTAGGCATCTTGAGCATATTTCCTGGCCATCTGATGTAGCCAATTGAAATGTCTTTTGCATTGAAAATTGAGGCTCTAAATGGCTAGAATTTGTCCAAAAATGCACAGTTTTGGCCATTAAACTCTTTTGCCTAAGCCTAAAGCCTACCATTTCAGAAAGAAGCCTTATCCAGGCCTTTACAAATACCTGGTTTGATGTGGCCTTATTTAAGGTATAAGAATGACCAATTGATTTAATATCTCTTTTTTCTTGGGGCTTAATTGGAAATGAATCTTTTGCTTTTAGTGACAAAAAAAGCTCATATCCAACCTTGCCTAAATAGGTATTTAAGATCACTTGTTTTGTGTTTAACATATCAAGACAAGTGTATATTTTTAACCTATTCAAGATTTCATTGGTCCGTGGGCCTACGCCACAGAGCATTTCAGTTGGCACATCTTTTAGGATTTGCTCAATATTATCCTTATTTAAAACGCACAGCCCATCCGGCTTTTTAAGCTTAGATGCAAGCTTACTCAACAGGCAATTTTTTGCAATGCCAATTGAGCAGGTTATATTAAATCTTTTATTTATTCTTTGTTTTATTTCTAGGGCTAGGGCCTTTTGATCATCTTCATTTATATTCCTTAGATCCAGCTGGAATTCATCCACAGACACATATTGCGGGTTTGGGTCATAGTCAAAAAGCATGGAGTAAATTGATTCTGATGTATAGATATATTTGGCAGAATCTGCCTCAACAAACGAGGCATTTGGGCATATCAAGAATGCCTCTTTAGTAGGCATACCTGAGTCAATACCAAGCCTTTTAGCCTCATAACTTGCTGCACATACTACGGTATGGTATTTATTTCCACGCGATCCGACAATCAGAGGCCTGCCCTTTAGCCTGGGATTGATGGTCTGCTCAACACTAGCGAAAAACGCATCCATGTCTATGTGTAGTATCATGTTCGTATTGTGTTGTGCGTATTGCGTACTGCGTATATTTACTAACTACTAAATTCTAGGCTGGCTCTGGGGTAGCATATTCCACACATTTGTGTGGTCAAAAAGACAATTTTTACCCCCTCTTATCTTCTTCTATTTTAATTTTTATTTAGAGACAAGGAGGGGGAAACTATTTTGTCTCTAACGGAATCTCCATTCGCCAAGGCAAGAATCTGAAAGCTTATCATAATCTTTTTTGCTTAGCATTGAGCTTGATTGAATCTTCCAGCAAGTAGTGCCATGTCCAGGTTTAGGCTTGGCAGTGATTTTAAATGATTGTTCGCTTAATTCTTCACATAAAAATTTATAGTCTTCATCTTCGCCAGTTGAGCCTTCATCTGAACAGTATACTCTATCAAAGTATTTTGGTTCGTAGGTAGTTAGATATGTTAAATCAGCAGGATATTTCTCTAGATTGATATTGTATAGTTCAAGCACTCTTGATAAGTTTATCATATAATATTCTGCGTTAAATGTCTTGCTTCTTAAGGCTTGATTTCCATAGTATATACCTGCCATAGCAGTCAACACAGCTATTATAATAATAACTAACATTATTTCAACCAACGTAAAGCCTTTATTATTATAATAAGCAATTTTATTCGCCATAAAAGCTAATGTATTTTGTCTAAGATAGAATTTATTTTATTTGCCAGGTCTATTAAATCATCTTTTTTTCTAAGTATAATGTGTTCTTTGCTATTTTTATTTATCCTTTCGTCTAGCTCTCTAGAGATCCTACCGATAGGACCTACTAATCTGTTAGAGATCCTATATGAGACAAGCAGTATTAGAATGATAGAAAGTGGGAGTATTGTCAACATCACTATCAAAGACCTCATGATGGCAGGCCAGACATTAAAAATGATGATTTCTTTATGGGGTATTTCTGCTGCAAGCAGTGTAAATATTAAACTTGCCATAGCAAATATTGTAATAATAACAGGTATAATCATAGCAAAGAATACAAGTATAATTATCTTTTTCTGGTATTTGTTGGCAATAGCAAACATTTCTCTTTTTATCATTTTTCCTCCTTTTGGGTTAAGTTAACATAGTCTGCTTATGAAGTCTAATTAATGCATTATAAACATAATTTAAGATGTTTGTAGAGTATGCATTTGTTAAGTTTTCTCATCTTGAAGTTTCTTTATTAATAGATCTTTATCTTGCAGTTCGTTTTTAAGTTTAAGATATTCATTTTTTCTTATCCAAAGCGATGAATCTTCTTTGTTTTTTAATTGGGATAATTCTTCTTTAGTTTAGTCTATCTCTTTTTGCATGCCTTTAATCTGTGACTCTTTAAGCCTATTATCATCACCTAATTGAGAATTGGATAGTTCCAGTTCTTTGTTCTTCTGTTTATACTCTTTAAGTTCATTCTCAAGTTTAATCTTAGCTGAAAACTCTTCTTCGATTTGCTTTTCCTTTTTTAAAAGATCATTCTTGAGTGCTCTTGAGTCATTCTGCAATTTCTCCAAGACAGCATCATTTTTCTTTGAAAATTCCTTTTCTCTCTGAATAGTTTCTTCAAGTGCTAATTTTTCTTTTTTTATTGCGTCATTTTCTTCAGTTATTTTCTTAATTTCTTGATTCTTTTGCTCTAGTGCCTCCTGTAACAATTTCTCTTTTTCTTCTTGTCTTTGTTTGTTTTTTATCTCATCCAGGTTGGCTTTAGTGAGTTGTGTAGAGGTATTTTTCTTGCTGGTTTTTTCATGGCTGGTGAAAGAAATACCAAAAATAGCCAATGATATTGCTATAAGCATTATGATAATAAATAATAAAATCATATATTTTTTAAAATGGATTTCTTTAAACTTTTTAAACCTGAAATGCAATAATTAAACTTGAGCCATTCGCAACCTCTACATATTAATTTTATATCAGCAGGTTTAATGTTATCGCATACAGCCTGCCACAGTTCCTTTGTTAAAATTTTAGTGTTAGGAATGAGTTTGAGTTTTTTTA
>JBFZAD010000135.1:0-15084 GCA_041309125.1 Candidatus Omnitrophota bacterium | reverse complement strand
ATAAAGCTGCTGCCATAACAGAGCGGCAGCTATTTCCAGTACAGACAATCAAGATATTTTTTCTATATGCTATTTTTTCTAGATCGCTTTTTTTTATCGCGCCTTCTCTAAGAATTGTTAAAGTAGAGTTGACAATCTCAACTACGCTTGATTCCTGACCAATTTCAGTCTTGCCGCTATCTATAGCTAATTCAACTCTTCCGTCTAAGTCACTCAATGCGTCTTCTATGGTTACAGGCGCAGGCTCACCAGATATATTAGCAGAAGGAAGGGCAACCCCACGATCGAAACTTTCAAGGACTTTTAAAGTAAAAAGACTTTTTGGCACACGAAATCCGAGCGTATTATTGTCTTTTGATTTTAATACAAGTGTTAAAGGCCCCGGCCAGAACTCATGCATAAGTTTATGCGCCATAACACAGACTTCATTAGAAAATTGCTCTACTTTTGTAAAATTATCAATGGCTATAGCAAAAGGTTTATCGGGGGGTCTATTTTTAATCTCCTGCAATTTATCCAAGGCATTTTTATCTTTAATATCTGCTGCAAGTCCATATACTGTTTCTGTAGGCAATATTACAAGCCCACCCTTTCTCAAGGCATTTATCGCCTTATTAATTACTTCTATTGCAGGGTTGTAAGGGTCTATCTTTAAGACAGTCGTCTTCATCAAGCAGTTATCTTTTGTTTTAAAACCTCGCTTGCCATAGATTTTCTATAGCTCTCTAACAATCGCTGTATCCTCTTATCTGATAAGGCCAATATCTCTAAGGCAAGTAGGCCAGCGTTTTTAGCACCGGCTTTGCCTATGCTCATACAGGCAACAGGCACACCGCCAGGCATCTGGACTGTTGAAAGAAGAGAATCAATACCTTTTAAATATTTAGTATCCATAGGGACACCTATGACTGGCAAAATTGTATGCGAGGCAACAACCCCTGCCAGAGCAGCAGCTCCTCCTGCACCGGCTATGATAACCTTGACACCTTTTTTTTGCGCATCCTCTGCAAATTCCATAACTTGATGAGGAGTCCTATGGGCAGACAGTACTTTTACTTGAAAGCCTATCTTAAATTTTTTTAAAATATCTGCTGCCTCTTTCATAGTATCTAAATCAGAACTGCTACCCATTACAATACTCACAAGATTCTTCATTGTTCCTCCTGCTACAGTGTACGCAGTACTGCGTACACTGTACGATTTTTTAAAGTGCTTTCGCCGCTATATCCCTTCTATACTGCATTCCCGGGAAATTAATCTTACTTATTCCTTGGTAGGTCCTGACAACAGCATCTCTGGCCGTTTTTCCTAGGCCTGTAACTCCTAAAACTCTACCTGCGTCTGTTACAATTGCTGATCTACCATTTATGGTGGCCTTTTTAGTGCCAGCATGAAATACGACCACATCATCAATGCTATCCGCCTCATCCAATCCAGAGATCACCTTGCCTTTTTCATACTCTCCTGGATATCCGGCTGAAGCAACAACAACGCATACACAAGTCTTATCAGACCATTCTAAATTGATTTTATCTAATTTTCCTTCGATTGTAGCCAACATCACCTCAACTAAATCAGATTTTAAACGAGGTAATATTGCCTGGGTCTCTGGATCTCCGAACCGCACGTTGAACTCTAATACCTTTGGTCCTTCTTTAGTCAAAATAAGCCCAGCATATAAGATTCCCTTATATGGTATATTTCTACTATTCATCTCTTTAATTATGGGCATGAATACTCTTTTTACTGTATCCTGCAAAATGTTTTTTGTCACACATGGGGCTGGTGAATAAGCACCCATGCCTCCTGTATTGGGTCCCTTATCGTTGTCAAAAATCCTCTTATGGTCCTGACTGGATGCCATAAGGGCTATATTCTTACCGTCACTAAAGGCAAGTATAGATGCCTCTTGGCCATACAGGCAATCTTCAATTATTACCCTATTGCCTGAATCTCCGAATTTCTTATCAAATAAAATCGTCTTAAGGGCTTTTTGAGCCTCTTCTTGTCTTTGTGCAACTATTACACCCTTTCCAGAAGCCAGACCTTCTGCCTTGATAACTAGGCCATCAAAACCTACACCATACCTACTCATTACAAAATCATAGGCATTATCTATTTGACTTGAATCAAATACCTTATATTTGGCAGTAGGCACCCCCGCCATTATCATCAAGTCTTTGGCGAATACCTTGCTTGCTTCTAATTGTGCAGCTTCTCTTGTAGGTCCGAATATCTTTAAGCCTGACTTTTCAAACGTATCCACTATCCCATTGGCTAATGCAGCCTCTGGTCCGACAACGGTCAAATCAATTTTTTCTTTGACGGCAAACTTGCATAAACCAACTATATCATCTGATTTGATATCAATGCATTCTGCAATCTGCGAAATGCCGGCATTACCGGGGGCACAAAAAACTTTTTGCACAAGCTCTGATTGAGCTATCTTCCATACAAGGGCATGCTCTCTGCCACCTGAACCCACAACTAAAACTTTCATAGACTATTCAATTATTTTTTGGCTATGAGACAACCACTTCTCTATTGCCCTTTATTACCCGACCTATTATCCAGCAACATAAATCAAACTTCTTTAACTCATTAGACACTAAATCATAGTCATCTGGCGCAGTCACCAACACCATGCCTATACCCATGTTAAATGTTCTATACATGACATTGTTTTCAATGTTTCCTTTTCTTTGGATAAGCTTAAAAATCTGCGGGACGCTCCAAGAATCCTTTTGAATCCTTACTGCAAGTCCTTTTGGTATTATCCTAGATATCTTATCATAGAAAGCGCCACCGGTTATGTGGGCAATTCCTTTTATCGTCGTGCGTCGTGCGTCGTGCGTCGTGCGTAGTAAAGACAAAACGGGTTTCACATAAATACGCGTTGGTTTAAGTAATTCCTCTGCCATCCTCTTCATCTCCGCATTGGCAAAAACCTTTCTTACAAGAGAGAATCCATTTGAATGAAGGCCACTTGACTCAAGGCCAATAACAATGTCGCCGACTTGTATCCTATTTGTATCTATAATATCTTTCTTCTCGACAACTCCTACAGAAAATCCCGCTATGTCATATTCGTTTTCTTTATACATCCCCGGCATTTCAGCGGTCTCTCCGCCTATTAACGCACAGCCTGCATCGCGACAGCCATTGACTATACCTTCTACAACTTGAGTTAAGACAGCGGGGTTTAGCCTGCCGCATCCAATATAGTCTAAGAAGAATAATGGCCTGGCTCCTGTACATAATATATCATTCACATTCATAGCAACTGCGTCAATTCCCACGGTATTATGGATATTGACTAAAGAGGCTATCTTTAATTTTGTGCCAACGCCGTCAGTTGAAGATACCAATATCGGCTCTTTGAACTCACTTGTATTAAGATTAAAAAGCCCTCCAAAGCCGCCTATCTCGCTTACCGAATGAAGCCTATTTATCTTACTAATCAAAGGCTTTATATTCTCAACAAAAAGATTAGCCCTGTCAATATCAACCCCGGCCTTTTTATAGTCCAGTTTTTTCATTTAATTTATCTTTTACGGGAATAAAATTTTTTAATAATCTTTACGACATCTGCTGGTTTATCAACAATGGAAAATAGCTCAAGATCTTTTCTTTCGATGCATTTGTTAGTTGATACCGTTGACGAAAACCAATCTAAGAGCCCTTGCCAATATTTTTTGCCGACAAGGATTACAGGAAATTTTGATATTCTTTCGGTCTGTATTAAATTCACCGACTCAAATAATTCATCCATAGTGCCAAAGCCACCCGGCATAATTACAAATGCATCTGCGTATTTGACAAACATTACCTTGCGGCAGAAAAAATAATGGAAATCCAACAAGATATCTACATATTTATTAGCCTTCTGCTCCGATGGAATCTGGATATTAAGCCCTATTGATTTGCCGCGAGCCCTTTTTGCTCCTTTGTTTGCAGCCTCCATAGCCCCTGGGCCGCCGCCAGTTATAATAGCAAAACCTTCTTTTGCTAAAAGATAGGCTGTCTGTTCAGATAATTTATAGATCCAGCTATCAGGCTCTGACCTTGATGAGCCGAATATTGAAACAGCAGGTCCTATCTTAGAAAGCACATCAAAGCCATCTACAAACTCCGACATTATCTTAAATATTCTCCAAGGCTCAGTTAAGGGAGATTCGCTTTTAAAATTATTTTTGTTGATAGTCATACAACTCCTTTTTTTGTTTTTTAACTTATGTGCAGGAAATTCTTTAAATAGGGGAAACTGCGTTTAGACTCTTTTTAAAACTCTTGATACGCCTTTTCTACAAACCAATCCTTTTAAAAATTTTATTGATATTTCTTAGGTAATAATCTAGATAAAAACATGAATCAAGCTCTTTACTGCTTAAGTATTTATTGACAATCTTGTCTTCTTTGAGCAAATCCTGAAAGCTTATATTTTTCTGCCAAACCTTCATGGCGTTTTGTTGAACTATACTATAGGCCTTCGTCCGGTTGAGGCCTTTCTTCATCAGCATTTCTAATACCCTGCCTGAAAATATCAATCCCTTTGTCTTGACCAGATTTTCCATCATATTTGAAGGATATACTAAAAGCCCATTCATGACAAATATAAATCTCTCAAGCATATAGTCTAACAATATGCATGAATCCGGAATAATTATTCTTTCAGCTGAAGAGTGGCTGATATCCCTTTCATGCCAAAGGGCAATATTCTCCATAGAAACCAAGCTATTCGCCCTTAATATCCTGGACAGGCCGCATATTCTCTCGCAGATGACTGGGTTTCTCTTATGAGGCATGGCAGAGGACCCTTTTTGACCCTCGAGAAATGGCTCTTCTAATTCTCTGACTTCTGTGCGTTGCAGGTGTCTGATCTCGGTTGCAAACTTTTCAAGAGAAGCGCCAATTATTGCCAATGTGGATAAAAATTGTGCATAGCGGTCGCGTTGAATTATCTGGGTGCTTACATTTGCCGGCAGAATCTTAAGCTTACGACAGACATAATTTTCAATAAAGGGCTCAACATTGGAATATGTGCCAATTGGGCCTGAAATCTTTCCAACAGATATAATCCTTTTCGCCTGGATTAACCTCTCGATATTCCTCTTTGTCTCCTCGTGCCACAATGCAAACTTAAGCCCCAATGTCATTGGTTCTGCATGGACACCATGGCTTCTGCCAATACAGACCATATCTTTATATTGTCGTGTCTTCTTAGCTAAGATTGACAAAAGCTCTTTTAAATCCTGGATAAGTATATTGCTTGCTTCAATCAATTGCAGCGAGAGCGTTGTATCTAATAAATCAGACGAGGTAAGGCCTTTGTGTATATACCTTGCCTTATCCCCAAGATTTCTTGAGACATCTGTGACAAATGCCACTATATCATGCTGAGACTTTTCTTCTATTTTCTTAATGTTTCTTAAATTAAATTTGGCCCTTTTTTTGATAATATTAACATCTTTCATTGGAATCTTGCCAAGCTTGCCATAAGCTTCGCATGTCAATAGTTCAATCCCGAGCATCTTGTTGAACTTGGACTCTTCTTCAAATATAGATGACATTCTTTTAAGACTGTAGCGTTCTATCATATTGATTTCCTTATTTTTAAGCTAGGTGTGACTTTAATTATTCAGAGGTTTTAATATACCAGAAATAGTGTCGGGAGTCAAACAAAATCAAATCCAATACCATATATTGTGGTTGGCTGATTCTAGTGCCGTTTTGGTATTGGATCTGTTAAAAAGAAGCTAACGACAAATTGCCTTAACTTTATCCCTGTAGCCGGTGCCTAAATCCATTATCTCTATACCTGCTTCAAGCTGGGGCGAATCTTTTTTGACCCACTTAATCCTGCCCATTGCATCAACAACCTCTCTATTCTCAGATAAGAATACTTTAAGCTGAAGCACCCTATCTATACTTTCAGGATCCTTTAATGCGATCTTCATACCGCCTTCAGAAATATTCCTAGTCTCAGAATTAATAAATTCAAGCTGGTCTAATCTACGATAATATAAGGGTAATCTGCAATCACATCTTTTAAACTCTCTTTTTTCCATCCACATTGCGTTGACTCCTTATCTATTCTAAAAATAGAGGTTATTCAGAAATTTATCCTTGTTTTCGTACATATACTGTAGCACTTCTAACTCCTGTTTGTCAAACCAAATTCCAGCGCAGTGAAAACAGCGGTCTATCTCAACAGGATAAGAATATACAAAATACTGTCTTGCCATCTGACTGCCGCATTTAGGACAATCAATAACCCATGCATTTGCAGGCTGTATCTTCTTTGTCTTAAGATTCGGCTTCATAAACTCTGCTAATCTTGCAATATCTTCTGAAAAATTTTTGTCATTTCTTATGAGAATTCTTGAAATCATATCCTGTTCTATAAAAACACCTTCACAGTATAAGCATTTTAGTATAGGAGCACCTTCATAATTTATTTCAGTTAAAAGCGTCTTGCAATGGGGACACAGAGGTTTTTGCTCTACTCCAAGGCCCTCTTCACTCTTGCTAAAAATTCTCTTCACGTCCTTATCCTCGTAAGCAGGCATTACCGGACTATCCTCTCCATCCAGCTTTATCCATTGGTCAGGCCTTAGCCCTTCAATCTTATTTAACTCATCCAGCAAAAATGGCCCTGTCCATTGGCTATCCTTAAAAACAAACCATTTCTTTTCTGTCTTGGTCTGAGCTTCAGTTTTAAATTCTGCCTTGGCAACCGGTGAAACCCTTTTAAAATTTTTTAAATTTTCTTCTAAAGTCTTATCATCCATATGTGCCATATCTAATAATATATTAATCCTGTTCTTTATAGGCGGGTGCGTAGAAAATAAATCGGCAAAGATTCCCTCCCTTTCATCAAGTGCGCTCTCTCTGGGGCTCATAATAAATATTGATTCTAATTTTTCTCCGGCCACACCCTGGCCTCTCCAGTTATTGGAAATCATCTTTAATGCCTCTGCCAAGGCTAAGGGGTTTCGGCTAAGCCTTACAGATACGGCATCTGCGCGATATTCCCTCTGCCGTGAAATAAAATAGCGCAGTAGATTACTCATAAGCTTCATAAATAATAAAACAACATAAATAAGAATAATCGCGGGGCTGCCTCTGGACCTATAGCTTGACCTTGCTCCGGAAAAGCCTCTTTTTATACCTGATAAGGCCTCTTCATATACTTCAGACAATGAACATGTTACAGTCGTGCTAAGACAATCTCCGCTTATAATGTGTCCTGCCTCATGGGCAACTACTGCTTCAATCTGTGACCTATTTAAGCGAGACAAAAGACCTTCGGTCACTCCTATAACCGCATTTTTATTTAGATCCTCCAAGGCAAATGCATTCATGCTCACGTCGGGTATTACCTTTGCCTGTATTGGCCTGCCACCTATAGCAACAGACACCTCATCTACAATATTTTTTAAATACTGGTGGTAGTTATCCCTGGCATCAATATTAACTGCGCCTATTGCTTCTGAGATTTTTTCAATAAGATTATTTGTAGAGAATGACCAATGAATTAAGGCGGCAAAGAATGCAACAAAGAATGCTATTAGGGTATGACTTAAGGGAGGAAAGATTATGCCCCTTACTACATCTAAAGTTGTTGAGGGAATATTTTCAACTACAAAAAGCAGAATCCACGCAGTTAAAAAATAAAAAAAGATTATGAATAGAAATACAAACCAGATAACCTGGCTCTTTTGTTCTTCTATATCAATAAATGAGAAAGGCATACCTCTTAACCGGTTAAAATTTGACTTGAGGTGCTTCTCTTTGCGCCTTATCCTCTATTTCAAAAAATTCCTTCTTTGCAAAGCCGCCTATGGCAGCTACTATATTGGTAGGCACAATCTGTATCTTTGTATTAAAGCGGCCAACCTCATCATTGTAATATTGTCTTGCAAAGGCAATCTTATTTTCAGTAGATGTCAACTCATCCTGCAATTTTAAAACATTCTGATTTGCCTTGAGGTCCGGATACCTCTCAACAACTGCAAACAAAGATCTCAATGTCTGTGTTAAGAAGTTCTCTGCCTGTGCCTTGTCTTTAATACTTGAGGCATCTATTGCCTGGGTCCTTGCCTTGATAACCCTCTCAAGAGTATCCTTTTCATGAGCCATATAACCCTTGACCGTTTCAACCAAGTTTGGGATTAAGTCATGGCGTCTTTTAAGCTGAACATCAATCTGTGACCATGAATTTTCAATCCTCACCTTAAGACCTACCAATGAATTGTATTGCCCGAAAAACCAGATCAATGCAACAACTACAACCGCAAGTAAAATTATCAAAATAGCCAATATCATACCTCCTCCTTTCGCTTTCGTCTCTATAAAAACATTTGATCGAGTATTATTTTATCTCAAATATAGCCAAATATCTATTTATTTTTTTGAAGTCTATTTTTGACTACGTTAATAAGTTATCTTGGGTTGCAAGGTAAATAACTGAAAGCGTTTTCATAACAGGTTGATTTTCTGGAAACTTTCTTCTCCCAGTGCGCGTCTAAGGTATAGAAGCACAAAAAACATGGAGGTGTAAGATGTGTAACAGATTCACAAAATTAACAGTGGTAGTGTTAGTTGCGGTGGCATTAGGTTGTACTTTACTTTTATCAACAAGAGTAGAAGCTACGTGTTGTGGTGAAGGTTGTGATATGTGTGGAGTTGAAAGCCTTAAAGTTATAGGAGAAGGCGCTTTTCCAAAATGGTCACCGAATGGTAATTTAATTGCTTTTACTAAAGAAGGTGTTGATCCAAATGACCCGCTCGGGATAGATTATCAAATTTATACTATGAAACCTGACGGGAGTGACATTAGATGTCTTACATGTAATAAACAGGCTTTAGCTAATACTCGTTGGAGAGGTCAGCCTTATTGGCATCCAAGTGGAGACTACATTGTTTTTACGGCTGAAAATAGACAATACAAGCGAAAAGGAACTGGAGCAACGGCCAGACCCGGAATCGGGAGAGGCCATAACGTTTGGATTATGAAATCAGATGGAAGTCAATTCTGGCAAGTTACAAACTATCCTGAAAATTGGGGAGCAATTAGGCCGAGTTTTTCTCATGACGGTACGAGGCTTTACTGGAATGAAGAATTTTCTATGGAAAAGTACCCCAATGGAAAACCAATTGATTTGCTGCCTGCCTGTGGCGGAGAAAGACATCCGGGATCATTTTGGGGTGGTGAAAATTTGTCATGTCGTGCCACGGAGGAACTTGGGGCCTGGCGCATAAAATATACCGATATATCATTCAATAATAATATTCCTGAGTATAGCTTGCTGAATGTGAAAACTGTTAATCCACCATCTGGATTTACATTAATTGAAGGCGCGGGATTCATTCCCGGAGATAACGGTTTTGCTTATAGTTATTGCAATATCAATGAACAGAAAGGACAATGTCTTTGGGGAAATATTTATGTAAGCGCTCTGGATGGATCTGGCTTAACCAAACTAACTAATGATATAAACAAACATAATGAAAATCCTGAATTCTCTCCCGACGGAAATAAAATACTCTGGAACCGTGGAGAAGGTTACCCCGGAGAAGGCGAGGAAATATGGCTGATGAATTCAGATGGTAGCGATAAAAGGCAACTCACTCATTTTACCGATCCTTCTTATCCGGAATATAATATTAACGCACGGCAAATTCCAGAAACAACATGGAGCCCTGACGGGAAAAGCGTTGTCCTGGCACATGTAAACCAAGAAAAAAAATTTGGTTTGGGCCCAAATCTTCCCGGGAACCTATATAAAATAAAATTTAATGGTTACTGCGGACAGGATGTGTGCGAACCGGGAAAATGTTGTATTTGTCCATCTGACTATAACTTTATCTTTAATTACGATGGCCTTGAAAGAGAATATATTTTACACATACCATCCTCTTATGATGAGAAGAATCCAGCGCCCTTAGTTTTAGCTCTACATGGAGGATTTGGTAATGCCAAAGGCATGACTGAAAGATATGATTTAATAGATAAATCTGACAAAGAGGGATTTATTGTGGCATTCTTAAATGGTACGCCTATTACAAATGGTGTAGATGCCTGTGTTTGGAATGCAGGTGAGTGTTGTGGTCCTGCCACAACTAAAGAAGTTGATGATATTGGTTATGTGAAAGCGGCTATTAATCATATTAAGCAAAGAGTTAATATTGGCAAGATTTTTGCAACTGGAATGTCTAATGGCGGGATGATGGCATATAGGCTAGCATGCGATCCTGAAATGTCAAAGATCCTTGGCGGTATTGCCTCGGTTGCAGGGACAGAGAATACCAAACCAAAAACAATTGAAGCGTGTAAAGAAATAAAGATGCCGGTTTTGCATATCCATGCCAAAGATGACCAGAATATCCTATTTGATGGAGGCTGTGGCCCTGATTGCCGAACAGGGATTAATTATACATCAGTACCTGAAACCGTATCTAGATGGGTCACTAGAAATGGATGTAATGTCCAACCAATAAGAATTCAGGAAAAAGAAGGAGCCTATTGCGAATTATATACTGGAGATAATTACAACTATCAAGTCAAACTTTGCGTAACCCAAGATGGCGGTCATTCATGGCCTGGCACAGAACCTGTAAGAAACGTCACTCCTTCGACAGCCATATCAGCAACGGACAAAATCTGGGATTTTTTCAGACTACAGCAAACCTGCGGCAACGGAATATGCAACTTTGCTGAAAGTGAAGATTCTTATAGTTGCCCCAATGATTGTAATTATTCTGCGGTAAAAAGAGTAAAAACTATTGCCGAGGAAGGCGGCAGGGTAGATTGGCTTGACTCAAGCAATGATTTAATCACATTTGATAAATTGGGTAGCGATGGATACTATGACGTCTATACTATGAAGATAGATGGTTCAGAAGAAAAGTGCCTGACATGCGATAAACCAGGACTGCCTCAGCTACATAATGGAGCTCCCTCATGGCATCCTTCTGGCAATTGGATTATCTTCCAATCAGCTAACCCAGACCTAATTCCAGATTGGTGGACTAAAGATATGAAAAGCCTTCTTACAAGCCCTGGATCTGGATATAAGAACGATCTTTGGGTCACGGATAAAGACGGTTTAAAATTTTATAAATTATTTACTGTTACAAGCGCAGGAGGAGTTCTTCATCCTCAATTTTCACACAATGGAAATAAAATAATCTGGGCCAATAGAATTCGAAATATTGAAGTTGGGGATTGTAATCAGCCAGGCATATGGGGTGAATGGGAAATCAAGATCTCTGACTTTAATATAGCGACTTTAACGCCAAGATTAACTAATATATTGAGATATCAACCAGGCAGCCAGCATATGTTTTACGAAACCCATGGGTTCACTCCTGACGATAAAAAGATTATATTTTCAGGAAACCTCGAATTAAATCAACACGACACGGGATTAGATATCTATACTATGGATATCAACTATCCAAATACTCTTACAAGACTCACTAACACATTCAATGAATGGGATGAGCATGCCCAAATTTCTCCTGATGGGTCTAAGATTGTCTGGGTGTCAAGCTCGGGTATTAATATTGATAGAGACCAATGTGGCAAAATAGTTCTTCCAACTCAAAGTTCAAATTACGCACTAGATCTCTGGGTGATGGATGCAAATGGCTCGAACAAGCAAAGGCTAACCTATTTTAATGATCCTGACTCTAAAGAATATTCTTTGCCAGGAATTGTTTTTGCAGACAGCAGCTGGAGCCCGGATGGCAAGAAGCTGATTGTCAAAACAAGGATTGCCTCAAAGGATCCGCTGGCAAAAAATAAAATAACTTTGATAGAGCTCGATACAACTGCGCCTTATCTCTCCGGCCCATGGTACAAACTCAACGCTGATCTTTGGACAACAGTTGCGAATGCAACACTTAACAAAAATACTTTAATATACTGGGCTCCTTATGATGATGTTTCAACAAGAGAGACTATTATATCTAATGTATCATATTATAAGGAGGGCTTTCCTACTCAGGCAGTTAGTCTTCCAGTAGCTAACACTACCATACAGTATTACGCCACTATTGTACTGCCAAGCATTACATTCCCGGCAGGGACATTAACGCAAGGAAACTATATTATAAAGATTAAACTTAAGGATAAGGCAGGAAATTCTTCTATTCCATACCTGACAAAGGTAACAGTGAACAGAACTCCGCCTGCAATACAATATATCGAATATTCACCTCCTGCTTATCCCAATGGCACTGCCTTAACCAGTTACAAGACATTTTCTACTTCATCGGAATATATCTCCTTTGAAACTAGAAAAACTATTGGTGCGATAAATAAAACTGGTTGCATTATCGATGGAAAAGAATATACAGCAGGTTACTTGAAGACAGATGTAGGATTTATGGTATACAATAAAGGTACGGCCCAAGAATACTGGCTTACCTGGGTAGTTCCAAAGGCATTCTTAACAACACCAAAAACTTATAAAATTAAATTCTTTGCAGAAGATACTGTTGGTAATCGAAGGCAAAGCCAAGAGTATCAAATTATTTTGAAATAAGACTCTTGTTGGAAGCATAGAGGAGTATTAGTATTAGGACCACTTAGATTCAGGCGCCTGACTCAAAAATTCAGCAAACTTTTCAGCGTATCGCAATCATTCCAGAGCGCTCTTTACCCTGTTCAATATTTCCGGTTGGACATAGTGATTTATAGTTACCCTGTAATCCTCTCTCCAGGCACGATCCTTCTTTACGAAGCGCTTATGGCCTAGCTTTTCAGCAATAGAATAAAATAGATTATAAACATCCTTTTTATTAATAGGCCTGCGAGTTGCTAGAAACTTTTTTACTCTGTTGGTTGCGTAGAAACTCCTTACTATATGGGGATAAAATTCCCTGCCGCAATATTTCCTGAAGGCCATCCTGAAATGATCTTCATTTATAGGGCGGCCTGTATTTTTGTTAACAAAAACAAACGATTGCCTGCCGGTACGCCTCAATAGGCCTCTTAACCTATCTATGTAAGCCTTAGGAAAATTCTCCGTAATACTTGTGGGCACTCCACCTTTTCCTATATAACGAAAGGTTACCTTCTTGCCTTTAATGTCAAAATCATTTTTCTTCATAGTTGTTAATCCCTTGTGTCGGCGCAAAGCGTAATATATTTGGTTGCCTACCCTCATATACGTTTTTAAAAGCGTATACATGGGCACGGCAAAAAAGTCAGATTCGTTTTTAAGCGCCTCATAAACACTTGTTTTAATCCTCTTGTAATGTTTCTCAAACTCCTTAACAGTCTGGTATTTCTTCGCTCTAAACTTTTTAATTTTTTCCATTGTGTAAAGGTAGGAATAAGTCCCTCCGGGATTTTTATATATCACATCCCAATGATACCGTGAGCTTTCGTCATGCAGCATTAAGTTAGGAGCAAAGAGTGAAAATGCCTTGCTCAGTTTTTTACCGTCTGGCAGGATGTCAATCCTGGCGCCCTGAACCAGGCCTCCGGGTGCTAACTGTCCTTTAAGAAATCTCGGGTCTTTCTTATCTATAAGATAAGAGAATCTTTTATTTTTCTTAAATAACTTAATTACAAGCATTGCTTCGGGAAAAATCTTTAAAGACTTCTTCCATGAGGACTTTGTCTTTTCATAAGCCCCCAACGAAGAGGCTCTTATCCTGATCATTCCCGGTCTAATTTCTGATTCTTTCGTTGACATTAGACATTAAGACCGCTTATAAGGGCGGGCGTCTTTAATTGTTATTTTTTGTTTCATTTGAATAGTTCCTTAACTTTAGGACGGGTGAGGAAATATAACAAACCTATAAATGGGCTTGAACAAATTCCTACTTTCAAAAAGAATATGATGTAATTTAAAATTAAATCTGCATCAATGATTCTCTTATTCCAACCATAATACATTATAATATAACCAAAAACAAAATAAAGCAAACAAGACAACAACAGGAGCAGAGAAATTATTGTTAATTTTTGTGCCCAATCTTTCCTGTATAATATTCCTATACCTACAGGGAGAAAGACTAAAAAAGGAAATATTGCTAATCTTACGATGAAATCTACTCTAGCAAAAAGAGAGAAAAGGTTAATTAACAGGCTAACAATACCTATTACCAAAACTAATATCCCAACAATTGTAATACCAATCTGTTCTTTATTTTCCATCACTGACTTCTTTCACCCATTACCTTCAGCAAAAGAGCCGCTATTTTAGCATAATGTAAATGGGGACGGCCCCCTATCTTCTATCTATCTTATTTCTCCTTCGCTTTGGGTCGGATCATTTATCTTTATGTCTTGATAAATAACTTATAATCATGATGATAAGTATAAAAGGAAGACCAATTCTCAATATAAGCCCAAACACTCCACAAGTAGCCCACATTAATGAAGTAGAATTCAAGCCTTGTTTATTAAAGAGGCTATTTATAACAAATTGAATTGGCTTGAACCAAAAAGCAATTGCAACTAAGATTAATACAACATAAACTATTTTTTTCATATCACCCTGTAATTTTCTTGCGTACCCAACTGCTATTCTCAAGAGCCATAGACCATCAGTTTATGAGCTGGGAGTTTTTACTCCTGACTCCCAACTCCAGACCCCTAACTCTCTATCCGCTATCCGCTTTAAACTATCAGGCTTATCAAGATGTTACAAATCTTATTCTATCTCAAACACAACTAATTATCTATTTATTTTTTGCTGTGGACTGTGGACAAAATAAAAAGAGGCTATCTTTTAAATAGCCTCTCGTACTGGTTGCGGGGAACCGATTTGAACGGTTGACCTCAAGGTTATGAGCCTTGCGAGCTACCTGGCTGCTCCACCCCGCGATCTCTTTTTAAAGAACTTTAACTCGTTGAACTCGCTAACTAATGACTATCTTCTACAGCGGGTTTCTCCGGTACTATCTTATACAGTACTTCGCCTTTTTTGACAAGGCCTAGTTTTTCTCTTATAACCTTCTCAAGGTAAAAATCATCATTCTCTAAAAGCGCCTTTTCCTTCTCTAGATTATATCTTTCTAACTTTGCATTACTGATCTTTGTATCTAGCGAATCTTCCTTCT
>JBFZAD010000134.1:0-14799 GCA_041309125.1 Candidatus Omnitrophota bacterium | reverse complement strand
GTAAATAAAAGGATAGAAGTTGAAAATCCCGGGCATCAACCAGGCGCTATACCTCAATTTTTACATGAGAAAGGCGTTAATTGTATTGTTGCCGGAGGAATGGGGGCGCGGGCAACGTCGTTTTTTGAGGAATATAATATTAAAACGATTGTAGGTGTAAGTGGAAAAGTTAATGAGGTAGTGGAACAGCTTAAAAAAGGCTCCCTGGAAGGCGGAGAGAGTCTTTGTAAGCCCGGAGCCGGTAAGGGTTATGGTTTAGAAAAAAACGAATGCGATCATCCCCATAAAGATGATTGTGACCATTAAGGAGGTCTTATATTATGAAAGTGTGTGTTACTTCAGAGGGCGATAGTTTAGATTCTAAAGTAGATCCTCGTTTCGGAAGGTGCAGGTATTTTATTTTTGCAGATACCGATACTTTAGAATTTGAGGCAATAGCTAATCCTAATATTGAATCTACGGGAGGAGCTGGAATACAATCGGCACAGATGGTTTCTGCCGGTAAAATTAAAGCCGTGCTTACAGGAAATGTAGGCCCAAACGCGTTTACGACATTAGAAGCAGCAGGGGTAGAAATCTTTACAGGCGTATCGGGAACGATTAAGGATGCGATAGCTAAATTCAAAAAAGGTGAATTTAAATCGGTTTCCGGGCCAAGCGTTGCTTCGCATTCGGGAATGCCGAGGAAGAACAAATAAAAGGTGATTTAAATTCAGGAGGTGAGTAATATGCCAAGAGGAGATAGAACTGGGCCTTTAGGCCAAGGCCCTGGAACAGGTCGAGGAAGAGGAATGGGAAGGGGAGCTGGCATGGGCAGGATGGGAGGAAATCGAGCTGGCAGTGGCCCTGGAGGCAATTGTGTTTGCCCGGGCTGTGGCGCTAAAGTTGCACATCAGGTAGGTACCCCATGTTCATCTATGAATTGCCCCAGTTGCGGGGTAAGAATGGTGAGAGAGTGAGTGAATTTCTTTGGATAAAGAAATCTTAGATAACCATAAGCTATATTCAGAGCGCAAAGCCCTTTTTAAAAGCTTTGGTTACGATATAGATGAGGAAAGGGCTTTGATTATTCGTCAATCAGAGCCTATAATCGGTAAAATATTGGAGGCTGGAACCGGTAAGGGATATTTTGCCATTGAGCTGGCAAAACAAGGGTATAATTTTACAACCTTTGATATATCTCAAATCGAACAGTCCTTTGCAAGGCTTAATCTGCGTTATTTCGGCCTGGAAAAACAGGTTAGGCTTTGTATTGAAAATGCAGAAGCCTTAAGCTTTAAAGATAAGACTTTCGATGTTGTCCTCTCGATTAATACCATCCATCATTTAGCTAATCCATTCAAGGTAATCAATGAACTTTTGCGGGTGCTTTCTTCCGAAGGCAAGTTAATATTAAGCGATTTCACTAAAGAAGGGCTTGCGTTAATGGATAAGATTCATGCAAGCCAGTCAAGACAGCATGAGTCAGGTAAGACAACCTTTTTTGAAATCGAGAAGTATTTAATTAAAATGGGGTTAAATGTTGAAAAGTCAGGCAGCAAGTTTCAGGATATTCTAAAGGCCTATCATCATCTAAAATGATTATTTCGATAGCAAGCGGAAAAGGCGGAACGGGTAAGACTACCATTGCTGTAAATCTGGCATTATCTATAGACAATGTGCAATTTTTAGACTGTGATGTAGAAGAGCCAAATGCACATATCTTTCTCAAACCCCAAATCAAAGAACGTAAGTATGCATATATACCCGTTCCCAAGATCGATAAAACAAAATGCACTTACTGCGGCAGGTGCGCAAAGGTTTGTGTTTACAACGCTATAGCAGTTTTGCCAGGCAATGAAGGGAAGAGAGGAAATGTTTTGGTTTTTGAACAACTATGCCATGGCTGCGGCGCATGCAGTGCCCTTTGTCCCGAGGGAGCAATAAAAGAAGTAAATAGAGAAATTGGTGTAGTGGAGTTAGGTAATTGCGCTGGTATTGATTTTGTGCATGGTAAGCTTAATATCGGCGAAGCAATGTCGCCTCCGCTTATACGCCAGGTCAAAGAGCACATTAATACCAAAAAAACAGTCATTATAGATGCCCCTCCCGGCACATCCTGCCCTGTGGTTTCTTCAGTCAAGGCAAGTGATTTTTGTGTGTTAGTTACCGAGCCCACGCCTTTTGGTTTAAATGATTTGATCTTAGCTGTCGAGGTGCTAAGAGAACTTAAGATTCCTTTTGGCGTTGTGATCAACCGCGCTGATTTAGGAAATAATAAAACCGAGGAATACTGCAAAAAAGAAAATACACCCATTTTAATGAAAATACCATTTAAGAAAGAAATAGCCATGGCTTATTCTTGTGGGGATCCTATTGTTAATGTATTTCCGGAGTATAAAAAGGATTTTCAAAACCTTTTTAGCACTATTAAAAATGGCAAAATTTAGTTAAATATTGTACTATAGGAGATTTTATGAATAAAAAGTCGGATATATTAGTTATCGGAGCTGGGCCTGCGGGAGTAGTTTGCGCCGTAACCGCAAGGAAATACTATCCAGAAAAAAACATTACAGTGATCAAAGATATTGCAGATGGAGTTATCCCATGCGGTATTCCATATATGTTTGCCAGCCTTAATAATCCCGATGAGAACAAGCTGGCAATGGCCTCGCTTGAGAAGAATAATATTGAAATAGTTATTGATAAGGCCTTGAAATTGAATAGAAAAGATAAAACAATTGAGACAGAGAATAAAAATATATATGCTTACGAAAAATTAGTTTTAGCAATAGGCTCAACGCCGTTAATTTTACCCATTAAGGGGATAGAAAAGCAGGGAGTTTATCTTATAAATAAAGAAATGGGGTATTTGAAGGATGTTGTAGACCGAATTAAGCGCTGTAAAAATGTTTTAGTAATCGGCGGAGGGTTTATCGGCGTGGAATTTGCAGATGAACTCTCTAAATTAAAAGGAATAAATGTTACCTTGGTAGAAATGCTTCCCCATTTATTGGCAAATTCATTTGATGCTGAATTTTCACAATTAGCAGAAGGCCGACTTAGGGAAAAAGGCGTAACCGTTTTGACTAATACAAAAGTTGAAGAAATAATTGGCCAAGATAAAGTTGAAAGGGTGAGATTTAACAATGGTAATGAAATTTACGTTGAAGGAATAATAATTGGTGTAGGCTCAAAGCCTAATGTGAAAATGGCAACAGATGCAGGATTAGAGATAGGGGTATGTAAGGGAATTTTAACCGATGAGTATATGCGTACTTCAATGGATCTGGATATTTTCGCGATCGGAGACTGTTCTTGTAAACGTGATTTCTATACACGTAAAGCGATTCCGGTAATGTTGGCTTCTACAGCTACGGCTGAAGCCAGGATTGCGGGAGCTAATCTTTATCAGATAAAAGTCATCCGTGAAAACAAGGGTACAATCGCCATCTATTCTACCTATATTGATGGTTTGGTCCTAGGGTCAGCCGGTCTCACTGAAAAGACAGCCCGCGACGAAGGTTTTGAGATTGTTGTGGGGAGTATCGAAGGTATTGATAAGCATCCGGCAACCTTACCGGGAGCTTGCAAAGGAAAGGTAAAACTAATTTTTTCAAAGCAGTCAGGGATTATCTTGGGAGGTCAGGTAAGTTGTGGGATGTCCTGTGCCCAAATGATAAATGTCATAGGTATCGCTATCCAGAAACGAATGTCGGCTACAGAATTGGAGACTTTACAGGTAGCAACGCATCCTTATTTGACCAGCGCCCCGACAATGTTTCCCATAGTCTTGGCTGCTCAAGACGTATATGGGAGAATATAACGAGGATAATTTTATCATGAAACAAATAGTTGTAATTAGCGGTAAGGGAGGCACAGGAAAGACAGTAATAACGGCGGCATTCGCCTCCTTGGCGCAAAATAAGGTTATGGCCGACTGCGATGTTGACGCGGCGGACCTGCATTTATTGTTGCAGCCGAAGATAAAAGAACGCCATGATTTTAGAAGCGGTCTGGAGGCTTCAATTGATAAAAAAATCTGCCAGAAATGCGGTAAGTGTATAGTAGCTTGTAGATTCAACGCTATAAGCGATGATTTTGTAATTGATCCTATTTCCTGCGAAGGGTGTGCCTTTTGCAGCCATATCTGTCCTGCTGGTGCTATAAAAATGCAGGAGAAGATTTGCGGAGAATGGTTTATTTCTGATACACGCTTCGGGCCCATGGTACATGCTAGGCTAGGTATCGCCGAGGAGAATTCGGGAAAGCTCGTATCTTTAGTCCGTAAACAGGCAAAAGACCTGGCTGAAAAGGGAAGTTACGACTGGGTTATCATTGATGGTGCTCCGGGCATAGGCTGTCCTGTTATTGCTTCTCTTTCAGGCATAGATTGCGCAGTGGTAGTTACTGAGCCTACACTATCGGGCCTACATGATGCCTTAAGGGTCATAGAGGTGACTAATCATTTTAGCGTTCCTTCAAGATTAATAATTAATAAATATGATTTGAATCCTGATATGTCTGTAAAAATAGAAGAGCATTGCTTAAAAAGTAAAATTCCATTGATTGGTAAAGTAAGCTTTGATAAGGCAGTAGTTGAGTCTATGGTAAAGGGTGAGACTATTATGGAATACAAGGATACATCGGTTAAGGATGAGATTTTAGAAATTTGGGATAGCTTAAAAAAAGAACTTTAAGAGGAGGAGAGAAAATGGATAGGATCTTTTCGGATAAATTCAGCAGCCAATGGGTAAGAGTAAAATTTTATGAAAAAGAGCCACCTTTGGATGGTGTAACAAAGCCAAAGAAAATTAGGTTTTGTGAAGCAGTGAAGCTGGCTATTACTCAGCCGGTTATTTTAAGCAAAGAAAACATTTCCTGTGAAAGCGCTCAATACGTTTTTGGCTGGAAAGATAAATTTGATGGTGAGCTTTTGGATAGCTGTCTGGATAAATGTAATATTAGCGATAAAAATTTAAAATCCCTATTATCAAATATCCCAAGACTTAATAAGGCTTTTAAGTATATAGGGTTGAATACCAGCGATGATCCTGATTTGTTAATGTCATGTCTTGCGCCTCAGGAGATGATGAAGATAATAAAGGTTTATAATAATCATAATGGAAAGAATATAGATGTTTCTTTAAATAGTATGATGGGCCTTTGTGGGAATATAGCTGCTAGGACGTTTCTGGAAGAAAAAATTAATATTTCTTTCGGTTGCCTGGATTCAAGAAGATTCGCTGAAATTGGCCGGGATAGGCTTGCAGTAGGTATCCCCAGGAGGTTATTTAAAGTGTTTGTTTGATATGGATAAAAGACCAGAGATTTATTCCCATATTCTTAAGGAATCCCAAGAGGATGAATACTTTGGTAGGATGAATGACCCTACTGCTTCGTCATATTTAAAAGGGCCCTGTGGTGATTCTATGGAGTTTTATTTGGTGATAGAGAATAATAAAATCACAGTTATTAAATATTACACAGAGGGTTGTGCATCTACCCGTGCATGCGCAGCTATGGTTTCATATATGGCCCATGGTAAAACTGTTAAAGAGGCTTTGGCTATTTCAGCTAAAGATGTGATTAAAAGCTTGAAGGGGTTGCCAGAGGATCATCTGCATTGTTCGATTCTGGCGGTAAGTGCTTTATATCGTGCTATTGCGGATTATCTTTTACGGCTATAAAGGTACTTTTTATGGCAATAGATTTACTACCGAAGGAAGAGAAAGAGAGAGGCAAGGTTAAGTGAAGACATATTTAGACTGTATCCCTTGTTTTTTTAGGCAGATTCTTGAAGGCAGTCGTATTGTCCGAGCAACTCCAAAGCAACAAAAAAATATTATCGATGAATTTGTCAGGAAAATACCGAAGATATCACTTGAGGCAAGCCCGCCTGAAATTGCCCGTATAGGTTATAAACTTTTAAGAATTGCAAGTTTTAATAGCGATCCATACCGATCTATAAAACAAAAAAGTAATCGAATGGCCCTTAGGCTTCTGGGAAGATTGCGTAAAAAAGTAAATTGTTCAAAGGATAGGCTTTTGACTGCCGTAGAGTTGGCTATTGCCGGAAATATAATAGATTTTGGCGTTAAGAATAACTTAGATGTGAAAGCAGAATTAAAAAAAATACTCATAGAAGAAGACAGGTTTATAAATAAGAAATACATATTTCATTATGCAGAGTTTAAGCGGACTTTAAAGAAGGCAAGGGATATTCTATACCTGGCAGATAACTGCGGTGAAGTGGTATTTGACCGGATTTTAATAGAAGAGATAAAAAGAGAGTATCCGAATAAAGATATTTACTATGCTGTTAAAGAAAGGCCCGTTATAAACGATGCTCTATTTGAGGATGCTAAGATTTGTGGAATTCATAAGGCGGCGCAGGTGATTTCTAATGGTACGGATGCTCCGGGAACAGTTCTTTCTTTATGCTCGAAAGAATTTAAAAAAAAATATGAAGGTGCGGATATGATAATCAGTAAGGGGCAGGGGAATTTTGAATCTTTATCTAATGAAAAAAGGCCTATTTTTTTCTTATTTATGGTGAAGTGTTCCGTAGTAGCTAAGGAAACCGGCTGTAAGATGGGTGATATAGTTTTGCTTTATAATTTAAAATAAAATGAATATAAAGGTTCTTTTTGACAAAAGTTCTTTAAGCAAAAATTTCCGTACTGGCTGGGGTGTTGCATTTTTGGTTGATGATAAGGTGTTGTTTGATACTGGTGAAAAAGGAGAATGGTTGCTTGAGAATATTAGTTCTTTAGGAGTTGATATAGATAAGATTGAGGCAGTGGTAATTTCCCATGACCATTGGGATCATTGGGGTGGGCTTTGGGATTTATTGCATCAAAGAAAGGACATACGACTATATATCTGCCCTAATTTTAGCCGCGAATTTAAAGATAAAGCCGATGCATTAAATGCAAACATTATCAAGGTAGAGAAATTGTCAGAAATTGTTAAGGATGTATTTTCTACTGGAGAAATACCAGGGGCATATCACGCAAAATTTATGCCTGAGCAGGCGCTTATATTAAAAACAAAAAACGGTTTAACAATTATTACAGGGTGTGCTCACCCGGGTATCTTAAAAATGGTAGAGAAGGTTAAGATAAATTTTCCAGCCATTCCTATTTACCTTGTATTAGGTGGATTCCACTTGAAGGAGTCAGATAGGCGGGCGGTAGAGATAATAGCAGAGAGTTTTAAAAAAATGAATATATTAAAAGCCGGGCCTACGCATTGCTCCGGAGATATAGCAGAAGAAATCTTTAAGAGATCTTACGGAGATAATTTTATTTCTATTAAAGTAGGCCAAGAGATGGAGGTTTAATTATATGCCAGGGCAAATTTTTAAGGAATTAAAGTCACACGCGCCTTTTACGATATTCGGCACAATTACTGGAATCGTTATTATGGCGTTTACATCTAAATTGTCCTACGAGACTTCATACAATATTTTTTATGTGCTTCATCCTCTGCATGTATTTTTAAGCGCGCTAGTTACCGCGGCAATGTATAAACTTCATACTTGTCAGCGTATCGGAAGCAACTGTATAAAGGGGAAGTGTAATTTCTGGGCGCTTACCATAATAGGGTATTTTGGTTCTGTGGGGATTGCCACTATAAGTGATTCTTTGATCCCATACGTAGCTGAATCTATGCTTGGCATGCCTAATAGAGGAATTCATCTTGGTTTCATTGAAAAATGGTGGCTGGTTAATCCTTTGGCTATTTTAGGAATCGCAATTGCCTATATAAAACCAAGGACAAAATTCCCACACGCTGGACATGTATTGTTGAGTACATGGGCTTCTTTATTCCATATGATTATGGCAAAGATAGAAATTGTGAGTTGGTTTTCATATGTCGCTATTTTTATATTTTTATTTTTTGCGGTTTGGATTCCTTGTTGTGTAAGCGACATAGTCTTTCCATTACTGTTTGTAAAAAGCAAAAAGGAGGAAGCAATATGAGCAAAAGAGTTTTTGGTTACGAGTTGATTATGGACCTTGGCGGTTGTGATTTAGAAATTATGAGCTCTAAAGAGAAACTCACCGAATATGTTGATAAGCTTTGCCCTCTTATTAAGATGGAAAAATACGGTAAAACTCTGCTTGAGTATTTTGGTACTAAAAAACCTCATACTAAAGGTTACTCGCTTTTGCAGTTTATCGAAACCAGTTCCATCACAGGGCATTTTTCAGAGAAATGGAGGATTTCTTATATAAATATATTTTCCTGCAAATCATTTGATCCTGAAGCTGCAAAAAAATTTACAAAAAAATTTTTTAAGGCCAAGAGGCTCAAAGCGCTGTTTATCAAACGATGAAATATGGTATAGTATAGAAAAGGTATATTATTAAAATTATATTGAGTCAATTACCCAGAGGTGAGTTATTATGGATTTTAAGCAGATTGATGAGGCTCGCAGGTTGCTAGGCTTAGGGGAAGATGCCAGTTTGGAGGAAATAAGAGAGGTCTATCATACTCTTTCCCTTAGGTATCACCCTGATAGGTGTAAGGAGCCTGATAAGAAACGCTGTGAGGAGAAATTTAAGCAGATAAATCGCGCAAAAGAGATTGTTATGAGCTATTGCGCAAACTATAGATTCTCTTTCAAAGAGCAAGACGTAAAGAAAAATACTCTAGATAGAGATACGTATGAACATCTTAAAAGGTTTTACGACGGCTGGTTTGGAGATCTGGATTTATGAGCGATATTTTCGGCAAGTATTATAAAAAATATGACGCATGGTATGATAGAAATAAATTTGCTTATTTATCAGAGATTAAAGCATTGAAAAAAGTAGTGCCCAAGAATGGCGAGGGATTGGAGATTGGTGTTGGCACAGGAAGATTCGCTTTGGGATTGCAAATTAAGTACGGGGTTGATCCTTCTGAAAATATGCTTAAAATTGCCGGTAAAAGAGGCATAGATGTACGCCATGCTCAAGGAGCAAGACTACCTTTTGGCAGTTCCACTTTTGATTTTATTGCTATTATTATTACTTTGTGTTTTGTCAAAGATCCTGTCAAGGTATTGATAGAGGCTAAAAGGGTTTTAAAGAGGCGAGGCAAGATTATTATCGGCATTATTGATAAGGATAGTTTTTTAGGTAGGTTTTATCAGCATAAAAAGAGTCTGTTCTATAAGCAGGCACATTTTTTCGGAGTGAAAGAAGTTGCTGACTTGCTTAAGATGTCAGGTTTTGCCAGAATTTCGTATTATCAAACGATATATAAGTTTCCGGAGAAGATTAATTCAGTTGAGAGGCCCAGGAAAGGTTTTGGCAGGGGTGGATTTGTCGTAATATCTGGGATTAAACGCAGGCAAGAGGCATTGAAATGAAAATAGGAGTAATTATTTCAAGCAATGACGCTGAGACCTGCTGGAATGCACTTAGATATGCTAATTTTGCTATTGGCCAGAAGGATGAGGTGAAAGTTTTTTTCATGGGTAAAGGTGTTGAGTATCAAAAAGTCAGCACGGATAAATTCAACACTGTTGAGCAGGCAGAGAAGTTAATGCAAGCAGGTGGTAAGATTTACGCTTGCGGCAGTTGTATCAAATCACGAGAACAGGAAGGTTCCCAGATGTGCCCGATTTCTACAATGAAGGATATGTACGATATTGTTAAAGAAAGTGATAAAGTTGTTACCTTTTAAGATGAGACAAGCAATCAGGCTTAAGCCCATAGGCATAATACACACTCCTTATAAAGAGCCCAAAGGCATTCCTATTCAAGGCAAATTTAAAAAAGGCGTCAAGGGAGCGATTCGCCTATTCCCGAAATATCAAGCAGGTTTGAAAGATATCGAAGGATTCTCTCATCTAATTTTAATTTATTACTTTAATCGCTCAAAAGAAGAACGGCTTACCGGAAAACCATTTCTTGAGGATAAAGAGCATGGCATATTTGCCATACGCAGCCCTCATAGGCCCAACCACATCGGGTTTTCAATAGTTAAGCTTGAGAAAGTAAAAGACAACAATGTTACTTTTTCGGAAGTTGATATTTTAGACAAGACGCCGCTTTTGGATATAAAACCCTACGTTAAACATTTTGACGGCCGCGATAAAGTAAAGAACGGTTGGGTCGATAAGCATTTTAAGCAATCTACTAAGCCAAAGAGTACGGTGATATAATGAAGGTGCTTATTAATAAAAGTTTAGCCTTCTTTTCTTTCATTCATAAGATTTGCCCCTTTTGTGTAATATCTCGTAAATTTCCGCAGTCAAGATTTGCAAAAGCAGTTTGCCTCTGGAGTAAAATCTGCCCTTGTTGTAATATCTACTTTTTAGCCAAGAAAAGAAGCCTTATTTAGGAGTAATAAGGACCGTCTTTAAGATTTTATGATTTCATTTAAGATATCAAAAGACCCAGAAATTTGCAATAAGTGCGAAGATAAACAAAAATAGTCTTTTACAGCTTTTTATATTGAACTGAGATTTTAGAATTTATGGTTATGAAAAAGATTATAATTAATTGTTTGGATAGCTATGTAGTTTGAGATATAATACTAATTGGAGGTAGTGTTTTGTTAATCTAGACGGTTTAATATTCTAAAACATTTAACAAAGGAGGAAAATATGTCAATCATCAAAGAATTTAAAGAGTTTGCAGTCAAAGGCGATGCAGTGGATATGGCAGTAGGTATTGTTATAGGTGCAGCTTTTGGTAAAATAGTGAGTTCCCTGGTCAATGATATTATCATGCCTCCAATAGGATTATTACTTGGCGGTGTAGATTTTAAAAACCTGAAAGCAGTTCTCAAGGAAGGAGTTATTAATACGCCACCGACTCCGTCAATTCCAGCCGTGACCCTTAACTACGGCCAATTTATAAACACCGTACTTGATTTCTTGATTGTGGCTTTTTGTATTTTTATGGTTGTAAGAGCACTCAACAGTTTAAAGAAGAAATAGTCCTAAGCTATCATTAGCACCCGGCCATATGCCCACCCTACCATATCGGAGTGGTGGGTACGCCGCTTTCTGCGGCGGGATTGGCTGGTGTTGACTACTGTGAAGGAGGTATATATGATTATCGTAAAAATAATCTTAGCAATTATTCTTCCGCCAGCCGCTGCATTTATGCAGGTCGGTCTTACGAATCATTTTTGGATTAACCTAGTTCTTACACTTTTATTCTGGGTGCCTGGTGTAATTCATGCACTTTGGTTAGTGTTGACCAATAAGAAGTAGGATTCTTTTAAAAAATTTTCTATATACACTATATAATAAGGAGAGGAATTCATGACGGAGTTTTTATCTGAAAAATGGATGAAGGGAGTTGCGATTACAACAACATGTCTTGCTGTTATGACAGCAATTGCTGCTGCTCGCGGAGCAGCCTGTGGCGCTAAAACACAGCTTTTGACTGCTATAGAATCAAGCAAATGGGCCTATTATCAGGCAAAGAGCATAAAACAAAATTTAGCTGAAACTCAGAAAAATGCCTTTGAGGTTGAGATTCTTGGTGCAGCTAATCCCCAGCAACAAGCTCTATATGCACAGAAGCTAGAAACTGCCACGCAGGAAATAAGCCGCTATGATTTTGAGAAAAATCAGATAAAAAAACAAGCTGAAGATACCGCGACGCTCAATGCGCTTTTGTCAAAAAAAGGCACATTTTTTTCTGCAGCTGTTGTTTTCTTCCAGATAGGCATTATGCTTTCTTCTGTAAGCGCGCTGCTTAAGAAAAAATTCATGTGGATTGTTGGTCTTGTGTTTGGTGTAATTGCCATTGCGCTTCTTGCCTATGGCCTATTTTTGAAACCGCTATTGTTTTAAAGACCGCTTTTGTTTTTAAGATAATCTGATAGATAGATAAAAAGAGGTGCCAAATGCAAAAGAAAATCAAGATTATTATTATTTTAGCCGTTCTTTTTATAGGATTTTGTTTTGCCAGAGATTTTCTCATCAAGTCACTCATTGGCACGGTCGCAACTAACGTTACAGGTGCGCCTACTAATTTAGGCGGTCTTTCTTTAAGTGTAATAAGGCAATCTATTAAAATAACCAATTTCAGGATGTATAACCCAAGCGGTTTTCCAGAGGATATCCTTGTTGACATACCAAAGATAGGGCTTGAGTTGAATCTAGCAGCTCTACTCAAAGGTAAAATCCATCTTAAGCAGATAGACTTTGAGCTTAAAGAGCTGATTTTGACTAAGAATAAAGAAGGAAGGCTTAACGTTGATTCTCTTAAGATAGCCCAAGAGAAAAAGGCAGGTGACCAGGAAAAAGAAAAGAATCCTGCAAAAGAACTGGTTATTCAGATTGATTTAGCAAATTTAGCCATAGGCAGGATAGTTAATAAGGATTATAGCGTTGAAGGAGAGCCTGCCATTAAAGTATATGATGTTAATCTGAACAAGAGTTATAAGAATATTACGAGCGTCCAGCAACTTGCAGCGCTTATTATAACCGAACCTTTAAAGGCAGCTGGTATACAAGGACTTAAAGTGTACGCTGCCTCTATGCTGATTGGAGTAGCTGCATTGCCAGTTGCTGCTGCATTGACTTTTGCTGGTAAAGACCATGCTCAAGCTTCTTTTAATGTAAATATGGAAAAGGCATATATAGCTGGATTAGAGGTATTAAAACAAATGGGCAAGGTTAAAAGTGAAAATAAAGAAGATGGGGTTATAGCTGCCGAAGTAAGTGGCTCAAGCATAGCCTTGAAGCTTAAGAAAATAAACGACAAAAAAACTGAAGTCACTATTTCAGCTCGAAAATTCGGCCTTCCAAAGCCTGAAGTTGCCTCTGGAGTTCTTTACCAGTTAACTGACAGGTTAAAATAAGCTTATCTTTCCTTTTAATTTTCTAGCCAATTTAATTCCTTAGCTGGTCAATCGCGCCATCTCATTTTTCATTTATATAACCCATTATTTGTGTTACAATAACAGAATAAAAAGGAGAAAGCATGAATTATCTTATTGTGTATGCACATTCGAATCCAAAAAGTTTCTGTCATGCGATTAAAGAGGAAATAGAAGCAAAAATTAAGCAGGATGGTGGAAAATTTGTGGTGCGGGATTTATACCAGCTTGGGTTTAATCCAGTATTAAGTTCCCAAGATTTCGTACAATTTATTCAGCATAAGACTCCTGATGATATTCAAAAAGAGCAGGATTTCATTAGAAAGGCAGATGTAATTATTCTTATTTATCCCGTATGGTGGTTTAATATGCCCGCTATGCTTAAAGGTTACATTGATCGCGTTTTTAGCCGTGGCTTTGCATATGATTCAAAAGGGCCAATCATTATAGGTTTACTTCGCGGTAAAAAAGTAATGGTTTTTAACACTACGGGTGGTCCGCGTTTTGCCTATTATCTTCTGGGCTATAAGTCTGCCATCAAAACCAGCATTGATGCAGGGATATTTAAATTCTGCGGCATGAAGGTTCTTCTGCATAAGTTCTTTTATGCTGTGCCTGCTATTTCTGATTCCGCGAGAAAAAAGATGCTTGCAGGCATTAGAAATATAAAATTTTAATGTGGCGGTCATTAATATTATTAAGATTGAAGAGGAGGAATTAAAGATGGTTAAAAAGATGGAAGGAATATTCTTGTGTATAATACTTGTTCTTAATTTATCCGGGTGTGTGTTATTATTTGGAGCAGCAGCTGGAGGTGCAGGTACGGCATTTTGGCTGTCAGGAAAACTTAGCGATGAAGTCAACGCTTCTTATGAAAGGACTATAGTTGCTGCTAAGAAGGCGGTGGAATCTTTAGATATGAATGTAGACAAAGAAACAAAGTCAGATGAGGTTACGCAGATAAGAAGTGAATATGCAGATGGCAGAGAGGTATGGATTGATGTCCGTCCTCTTACGCAAAAATCCTCAAAAATAGATATACGGGTAGGAATTAAGGGAGATAAGGCTGCTTCAGCTAAAATACTTGAAAGGATTAAGAAATATCTTTGATCTAGTGCAGGAATTAGAGCGAGAGGAGATAACCGTGAAACAATGGTATGAATCATTATTTGAGAACTACGCGCGCAAATACGATAAAGAATGCTTTGTTCAGGGGACTGTGGGCGAATGCGACTTTATTGAGGCTGAGGTCGGGCGAGATAAATCCATAAAGATCATCGATATCGGTTGCGGTACCGGCCGTCATGCGATTGAACTGACAAAGAGGGGATATAATGTGACTGGTGTTGATCTTTCAGAGAATCAGATCAAAAGGGCAAGGGAAAAGGCACAAGAGGCAGGGGTGACCATTGATTTCCAAACACAAGATGCCCGCCATCTTCCGTTTGACGGTGAATTCGATCTGGCCATCATGCTCTGTGAAGGCGGGTTTTCCCTTATGGAAACAGATGAGATGAACTTTGAGATCCTCAAAAACGCAACAAAAGCGCTTAAAAGTAAAGGTAAGCTTATTTTTACCACATTAAACGGATTGTTTCCGTTGTTTCATTCGGTCAATGAATTCTATAAGTCGGCGCAGCAGAAAGAAGGCCAGTTCCAGTGCAAGGAGTGCTCCTTTGATCTGATGACTTTCCGTGATCATAACACCGCTCTTTTTGAGGACGATTCCGGCAATAAGAAGGAGCTTAAGTGTAACGAGCGTTATTACGTGCCCAGCGAGATCACCTGGCTCTTGAAAACGCTCGGGTTCAAAAAGATCGACATCTTTGGCGCGAAACTTGGAGCATACTCGAGAAACGATAAGCTGACTACGGATGACTTTGAAATGCTTGTTGTTGCGGAAAAATGAATAAAGATATGAAAAAATTTTTTATACGGACTCTGGGCTGGCCGATGGATGTACTATAGACGGACTATGCC
>JBFZAD010000133.1:0-2805 GCA_041309125.1 Candidatus Omnitrophota bacterium | reverse complement strand
CATTAAAAAGGATTGTCTCTTGAGTTACTATGCCTATCTGGCTTCTTAAGGATTTTAGAGTAACTTCCTTTACATCCAAACCATCAATTAAAATCCTACCTTTAAATGGGTCATAGAATCTAGGTATTAAATCCACAAGGGTTGTCTTACCAACTCCGCTTGGGCCAACCACGGCAATAATATTTCCCTTGATAGCCTCAAAATTTATATTTTCTAAAATAATTTTATCTTCATACTTAAAGCTAATATTATCAAATACAATAGCCTGACGAATTAGAGGCAATTCTTTTGCATCGGGCTTTTCTTTTATTAAAATAGGTGAATTTAAAATTTCATATATTCTTGTATTAGCTGCCAATGCCTGCTGCACCAGGGCATTAACCTGGCTAAGCTTTTTAAAAGGCCTTATCATCGAAAGCAAAGAGCCTATATAAAGGCCAAATACGCCAAAAGAGCTCTCTCCTGCTATAACCTTCTTGCCTAGCCAAAAAAATACAAATATCCCTCCGAGAGAACCAATAAATTCAGTTATAGGCGGAAGTGAGAGTGTCCGCTTGATGGACTTCATCATAGTCTTATAAAAACTAAGGTTAAATCTATCGAATTTCTTTTTTTCATACTCCTCTGTGCAAAATGCCTTTATAATCCTTATGCCAAATATTGTTTCATATATGGATGTATTGATATCTGCCATCTGCTCTTGAGATTGCTTGGAAAGTTTGCGAAGCTTTCTCCCAACTCTGATAATAGGAAAGCTTATTAAAGGAAAAACCACAAATGCAATAAAGGAAAGCCTAAAATCAAGATAGAATATAATAAAGGCAAACATAATAACCTGCATAGATTCAAATACAAGATCGGTAAAACCATAGGAAACGGCATTTTCTACAATCCTTACATCGTTTGTAATGCGAGATATTAACTCGCCTCCCTTTTTTTTGCCATAAAAATCAAGCGAAAGCCCGGACAGCCTATGATATAGTAGCGAACGGATATCCCGCATTACCCTCTGGCCTATATCTGACATAAGGTAACCTTTGCAGAACTCAACCAGACCCTTTAGGAAAAACAAAAGCGGCAATATCAAGGCAATGGAAAATAGGAGTTCTTCTCTGGGCGTATTGTTAATTAAATTTATAAAATTTTCTAAAAATAAGGGGAGTTTCTTTGAGAATATTATTGCCTTGCCTGTAAGGAGGGTATCTGCGACAGGAACAATCATTGCAATATTAAAGCCCTGGAATATGGTCTCAAAAAAGATAAATATTATGGCTAGAACAAAAAGCCACTTATAGGGCTTGACAAATTTGAGTAATTTAAAGTATTCTTGCATATTTTATTGTTTTAAAACGAAATATCCAATAACCAAGGTACAAATTCTCCCGCAAAGCGGGATCCCGTTTATTTATTGCATAGGTCCGGGACAAACAAATCCCAATATTCAATAACCAATCACCAAACTTGTTTGGTTATTGAGATTTGGTGACTGGTTATTGTTTGGTTATTGTTACTTGGAGCTTGGTTATTTCCTTATTCTAAGTGTTTCAATATATCATACTATTTGACTTTAAACAAGCACTTTGATACAATTATTGGGTTATGGAAAGAATCAAAATGGCAGTCATAGGCGTAGGCGCTCTGGGTGAAAAACATGCCAGAATTTATAAAAACCTTGAAAATATTGAGCTTTTAGCTGTATGCGACATAGACAAAGATAAGGCCTCCAATCTGGCTCGCGAGCTACAGACAAAGGCCATTTTTGACTATAAGGCACAGCTTGATAAAACTATAGATGCTGTAAGCATATGCGTTCCTACTAAATTGCATTATGAAACAGCCAAGTTCTTCCTTAACAACTCTATCCATACCCTTGTTGAGAAACCCTTCACTAATACCATAATTCAGGCCGATGAACTAATAAAAATAGCAAAAAATAAAAAATTAGTCTTACAAGTAGGCCACATTGAGCGTTTTAATAGCGCTTATAAGGCAATAGAGCCTGTTGTAAAAAACCCAAAATTTATAGAATGCCACAGGCTAAGCCCATTTCCAAACCGCTCTCTGGATGTAGGTGCCGTGCTTGACATAATGATTCATGATATAGATATACTCTTAGGCCTTGTAAAATCCCCAATCAAATCCATAGATGCAATTGGAGTCAAAGTCCTGACAAAATATGAAGATATAGCAAATGTGCGAATAAAATTTAAAAATGGCTGTATTGCAAATCTTACTGCAAGCCGCGTTTCAGATGAGACAATGCGTAAAATCAGGATTTTTTTAGATGGGGCTTATATTTCCCTTGATTATTATAAACAAGAAGGCTTTATATACAAAAAAGTGGATAACCAGATTACAAAAGAATCAATACCAATAGAAAAAGAACAGCCCCTTCAAAAAGAACTTGCCTCTTTTGTCGATTGCATAATATCCAAAAAAGAGCCAGTTGTCTCTGGGTCGGATGCCAGAGAAGCCCTTCAATTAGCCCTTGAAATTATCAAAAAAATAAATGACTAAAAATATTGTTATAGTAGCAGGTGAAGTTTCATCAGACACCCATGCATCTAATCTTGTCAGAGAATTAAAGAAAATTAATCCAAATCTTAATTTCTTTGGCTTGGGCGGCACCAAGATGCAGCAAGAAGGCGTAAGGATTATATATAATTTAGTTGATGTGGCAGTTGTTGGATTTTGGGAGGTATTAAAGCATATATCTTTATTTAAGAAGATATTTAGGCATTTACTCTTAGAGGTCGATAAGATCCAGCCAGAAGCCGCTATACTTGTTGACTACCCTGGATTTAA
>JBFZAD010000132.1:0-6844 GCA_041309125.1 Candidatus Omnitrophota bacterium | reverse complement strand
CTTATTAATCTCTTCTATTGATTCTTTTGCCTCTTGATTATTGGGGTCCATCTCCAAAACCTTTTTGTAGTTTTCTATAGCCGTGGAATAATCGTCACCCCAAATGAAGTAAAGCAAGAAGTAATTGCAGATAGAGCTACTACATTACAATATCGCCTTGATACAGCCCGCATGGGCAAGTGGACAGAAGATTATTCCACGGCTATAGAAAACTACAAAAAGGTTTTGGAGATGGACCCCAATAATCAAGAGGCAAAAGAATCAATAGAAGAGATTAATAAGCTTACATCTGCGATTATTGAGTCCAAGGCAGCTTTTTATTCTGACAAAGAAGACTTTTCAGCTGATTCTTATGGTTTGTCATACTCTCTATATCCCAGTTATTCAACATTGATTAAAACAGGATATTCTTATAGCTATTTCTCGCAACACGATCTTTCATTCTATAAAAATGCATACAGCTTAGAGACTAAATACAGGATTTCAGAGAAATTGGTAGGCGGGTTGGGGTATATATTTAATGACTATTGTAGAAAAATAAATGATGATAGTTCTTATATGGGCAATTTATATTATCAGGCCCTTAAAGATACAGGTTTGTATTTCTCATTCGGACATTTTAGAATTATTGATACCCATGAAACGTTTTCTGAATACGGCTGGAATATCATTAATGATATCGACGCTGGGTTTAGCGAGATAGAGACCTATGATTATAAATTGGCATTAAATCAGAAGATACAAGATAATCTTTCTTTTCTGGCAAGTTTTAATTTTGGAGATTATTCTGATGGTAACAGGAAAATTGATATCTTTGCAGAGCTGGATAATATATTAAGAAAAGAAAATCCAGAGCTTCATTTAAAATACAATTATTATGCGCTTGATTACTCGAAGGCAAGCGCTAATTATTGGGCACCTAGTTTTTTTGATGTGCACTCCTTAGTATTTGAGTTTAAGGATAAATTGACAGAAAGGCTGAATGTAATTTCCAGGGTTTCCGTTTCTTATCTATCCAAGGTCCAGGATGTTGGATTCTCAGGAATGGGCAAACTCGTATATGATTTGAATAAAGATTGGCAGATGAATGTATCCGGATTTTATGCACGTTCTGCCCGGGAAGGCGAAAGCGATTTTTGGTCTTCAAAATTCACATTTTCAATATTACGCAGGTTCTAAAATATGGCCTTTATACAGAATTTAATAGATGATATCAAGGTAAAGAGAAGCTACCGCAGGTATCTTGAGAGAGAAGACCGCAAGAGGCGTATTACCAGCCAAATCTTTAGTATCGTAGCCTTTGTATCGGGTATTTATTATTTAGTCTGGGTTTTGGTATATGCAAATTTAAAAAGCTGGTTTATGTTTTCTTTGTTTTTCATTGCTGAGGCAGTTACATTGTTGTCTTTTGGCCTTATCTGTGCAGTTACCTGGTATAAGAGATTTCATAATCCAGAAGGCATAGAGTCAAAGAAGCAATCTTCAGTGGATGTCTTTGTCACTGTTAGCAATGAGCCCTTTGAAATTGTATCGCCTACCTTAGAGGCTGCGGTAAAGCTTCAGTATCCTAATAAACAGGTATATGTGTTGGATGATGGTTCATCGATTAAGCTAAAGCTTCTTTCTGCTAAATTGGGCTGCAGATATTTAAACCGGGGTAACAATTTGGATAATAAGGCCGGCAATCTGAACTATGGATTATCCAATTCTTCAGGTGAACTTGTATTTGTGCTGGATGCCGATCAGGTATGTCAACCAGATGCATTGAATAAGCTTATAGGTTATTTTTCGCTTCCTAAGATTGCATTTGTCCAGAGCGCGCAAAATTTTAAGGTATCTGAAAATGACCCTTTTATAAATAAGGAAATGCTTTTTTATGGTTCAATGCAATGCGGTAAAGATACAGATAGTGCTGCATTTTCCTGCGGTTCCGCGTGTTTATACCGGAGAAATGCATTGGATGAGATAAATAGATTTTCAACCTGGAACCTGGTTGAGGATCTGCATACTTCATTGAGGCTTCATGAGAAGGGGTGGCGTTCTGTATACTATGATTATCCTCTTTCATTTGGCACGGCACCTGAAAATATCTGGGACTATTATAAGCAGAGACAGCAGTGGTGTACAGATTCAGTCCGCATGATGTTGTGGGATAATCCGCTCTTTAAAAAGAGTCTTTCTTTTAAGCAAAAACTCCAATATTTTCATACAGGATTTAGTTATATTGTTTCTGCATTTATAATGCCGATATTTTATATAATTCCTATCTGGTCTTTTCTTACTGGTAATTTTTTAGTTAACGGACCTATAGCTCAATACGTGGGCATAAGACTTGCGTTTCTTGCATTGGCTCAAACTGCCCATATTCTAAATAACTATCCTTATGATGTTTTAAAGCCATCTCAGATGTGGAGCGGTTCGTTCCCAGCATTTATATACGGCTCATTAGTGGCACTTTTTTCTCCTAGGTCAAAACCAAGATATAGAATCAATCCAAAAACAAACACAAACTCAAAAAGCACAAGCAGCGCTCTATTAGCAATTTTGCCTCAGCTTTTAGTCATATTACTTTTGATTGTCTCAGGTATCTATGCCTTTGTAAATAAGACTTGCAGTGCCGCCCTATTCACCGTCAACGCCCTGTGGTCAATTTGGATAGTCTGGCTTCTATATAGAATCTGTGATGTATCTTTAAAAAAGAGTTAGTAGAAGACATAGATAGAAGTATTTTAAATTAGCAACTTTTTAAGAAAAGTTGCTTTTTATTTTTCTTCTTTTTACTAGAGTTATAACATGTTTATTTTTAAATAGTTACAGTTATTTCAAATAGTTTGAAAATGACATTTTTTTGTGGTATACTTATATGGTGAATCCGAAAACCAGTGAAAACTGGTCTTAAGCGATGTGTGCTTAAGAGGCAAACCAGCTGTGAAGCTGGGACCCCTGCTTAGCAGGGTCTTTGCGTAACCCCACCTTCGTATTTGTGAAAGTTTGGGGTTAAGCAGGAGCAAAGCTGTGGATCTCAATTTAAGAGACTGCCAGGCGTACCGACAACGTAGAATAAGTTTCTAAGCTTAAATGAGATGGCCAAGCTGCCGAAGAAAGGCAAGTTTGGCTATTTTTTTTGAGGGCGCAATGGAGATCAAGAAGGTTGTTAATAAAAGAATAGGAGAGCTCGTAGTTGAGAGGCGTCTTATCACAAGAGATCAGTTGGATGTTGCTTTTAAGGAACAGAGGTTAAAAGGAGGTTATCTAAGCCAGCATTTAATCAGATTGGGTTTCGTAAATGACGTTGATATAACAATGTGTCTAGCCAGTCAATTAGGACTGCCTTATCTGCCTCTTGAAAATTATAACATACCAAATGAGGCGCTTGTCTCAATTCCTCTTAAGTATATATGCACCTATTACGTGGTGCCTGTTGAGAAAAATATAAATTCTATTACAATAGCTATGGCCGATCCGCTTAATCAAGGAGTGATAGAAATTATAAAAAGGCTTACCAATTGCCAGGTTAATATTTTTATCTGTACCTACAGAGAAATAAAGCAAACAATATTAAAGTATTATAAGGCAAGCATTGATGAAATTAACCTGGATAAATTTAAATATGACAAAACATTGAGAGAAGACCTGGATAACAGAATGATTGAATATGAGAATTATCATGGATATACCAGGCGTAGATACAGGAGATTAGATCATAGGCTTGATGCTGAATATTTTATCTATCCTGAAGATGTCAAATCGAGCGTAAAGAATATCAGCATGGGAGGTGTGCTTTTTGAGACAAAGAAGAATTTAGCTAAAGGGATGCAGATAGGTCTAGTTGTGCATTTGGGAAGGAGTCAAAAGATATTACTTGCAGTGGAAGTAATTAAATCCGCGAGCAATAATTTAGGTCGTTTGGGAGTTAATAATTTGGATGATGCTTATTATATAGCTGGGATTTTTAATTTTATTTCAAATGATGATCAGGGTATACTTGCTGATTTTCTAAGGAAGAATTTATCTAGAAAAAACAAGCTCCGCGAAAAGTGACCGCTTAGTATGTGCACCAAGCAGATTGAGGCCGGAAAGAACACGGATTGCTGATTCTGCTTCTGCCAGAATCTTGTTTAAAGATAACTGCATCTGCTCCATCCACATCTGCATCGCAGTCAAAATCTCCGTTACAAGGGTTTTCATTCGTGCATGGCCTTAGTGCCTTACTCCTGCCGAAATCTAACTTAAACCAGAAAGCATCTGTTCCATCCTGGTCAAAATCTCCATCAAAATTACCTTCACATTCACAGGCATCTCCAACTCTATTGCCATTTGGTTTAGGGTATGTATCTAATTGATTAGGATTGTATACATTAGGACAATTATCTAAATGTGCCGGGATCCCATCATTATCTGCATCGGCTGCTGGATCGCTAGAGTTTGATGCGCCCACAACTAATCTGAAAGCATCATAAGGGTTATCTTTGTTAGTATTGGCATTGCATATGTTGTTTTCGATAGAATATACTAATTCATAGACACCATTCATTAAATTAGCTGCCTGAAAATCAAAATATGCATCTTCCTCGCTTGAGCCATCTGTTGAATAGGATATAGCTGCTTGGACAAAATTTTCATTTGGTTCAAGTAGCCTATACTTCCAATATGACTTTGAATGGTTTATACCATGATTTTCATCTAGCTGTTTCCAAAAGATATACTCATTTTGCTTGCCAAAATAAGGATTATTAATAAGAGTATCGCTGGATAGCCAATTTTTGTTAAATGTTCGCGAAGATTCTCTAGTGAATTTTGGCTTTGGAGTATATTCTTTTAAAAGCTTAGTTAATGAAATATTCGATACATGAAAGAGCTGGGTGCTATATTTGTTGAATTTCTCTATTAGCCTTTCCTTAGAATCCCCTTGAGAGCCATCTGCCTGCATCTGCCTAAACTTTGGTAGCTCATCATTGTAATCTTTGTTGGTAAGGAGTCCCCAATTGGAATTTGGATCTTGATATTTATATGTCCAAGTTGACCAACTGAAACCTTCTCTTTTAAAGTTATCTAAATAATATTTCCATGTAGATTTTAAATCAAAGCAGTGAAATTCTCCAATAATTACTGGTACCTGATATTCAGGTTGTTTCAATCTTGATTTGACTATCTTATCATCAACATAAGCCTTGTGAGCAGTGAGATTATCATTATTGTTCCACAAATAGTAATGGAATTGGTACATTACATTTGTCCAACCTTTAGTAGATGGCTTAGGCAGTGTATCCCAGTCAACAATATAATTATTTGGATTGGCTGGGTCCTGGTACCATATGCCTTCGATAACAATCAGATGATTAGTATCAACGGCTCTTATGGCTTGGTAGATTCTATCATACAAGGACCACAGGATATCATTTCCAGGCGCAGCGCCAATTGGCTCATTTAATAAATCATAACCAACAACAAAAGGATTGTTTCTATAATGTAAAGCTATCTCTCGCCATAGATTCACCGTGCGAGTTCTATAAGTTTCACCACCAGAGCTATTCTCAAAAAGTTTGTTAAAATTTGCCCTGCCGGTATGAAATTCAGCGCTCTGTGAGCCTGGCGCACCATGTAAATCCAACATTACATAAATACCCCTGTCTGCGCATGTTTCAACTACCCAATCAATTGGTGAAAAATCAATTTCTCCTTGAGTATTTCTAATCCAATTTCCTGCATCATCTTGTAAAATCCTATAATAAATTGGAAGCCTTACAAAATTAAACCCGGCTTCTTTTATGCGGTCAAAATCAAAAGTGCTCAAATATGCATTTCTATAGATACGAAGGAGATTTTCTGTCTCGCTATTTCCAAATCTTTGAGTTAATATATCTCTTGCGGTCCAATCATCCTCAATATTAGGTGTATCTCCTGCACCAAGGCCAGTCATCCATTTTTCAATCAGGAAGTAGCCTCCTAAATTAACGCCTTTTAAAATTACTTCTTCTCCGGTTCCATTTTGGTCTTTTATTTTTACGCCAGATTGCTTGATAAACATATTGCTGGTTTGATATTTCTGGGCTGGGCTCCAATTTGTTGAATTCATTTCGTTTAAAGCGCGAACCCTGTACCATCGATTTAATGTTGGTATAAGAGGTGATTGCGGATATGAACCCTTATAAATTTGAGTCCAAGGGCCTTTTTTATTTAATGCTCTCTGGATTTCATATTCGTCTGCTAAGGGTAAGGTATTCCACTCAATAAAGCCCTGCCTTAAGCGGCTACTTTTAATCAAGCATGGAGTAGGTAAATATGCTATAATATCACTCCAGCTTGAATTATATGCAAGATTTGGGCTAGAATCTTCTTCAATCCATTTTATTCTATACCAGGTATTTGAGAGTGTATTTATCTGAAAGCTATTATTGAGTCTATCATACTCAACTTCGTGCCAAGGGCCTTCTTGACCAGAGAAACTTTCCTGGATTACATATTCTCCAGCGCCGGCTACATCATCCCATTTTAATGTAGATTGATTTAATAAGGCCTTATCAACCTTAACCAACGGACCGCTTGCACGTATATCATCAAAATAATATGTGCCTGGCCAATATACTTGAAACTGAATCTTATTAATATCTTTTAGGTCTAATGATTCCGGCAGCTCATTAAATAAAACCTCTAGCCTGGTCCACTGTCCTTTGATTGCAGCCTGTTTTGTCCAGACAACAACCTTTGTATCGTCTGTAAAGTGTTGGTTATGGTCATAGAACTGCACTCCCACATTATTATCAAGCCCATTTGAAGGCAGCGCATACACCCAGAATATTAATCTATCATTAAGGTCAGGATTTAAATCTACATGCCAAAATGT
>JBFZAD010000131.1:0-3485 GCA_041309125.1 Candidatus Omnitrophota bacterium | reverse complement strand
ATAAATTCAAATTGCCATGTGTAGTAGAATCGCTGTAATAGAGCTCTGTATAGGATGGTATTCGCACAGAACGACTTAGTGAACAAAATAAATCAAAGTTAGGAAATTTATAATCTAGCCCGGCAGTCCCTGAAAATTCATCCTTAAACTCTTGGAATTTATCAAAGCGAAGGCCAAGATTTATATTCATATTATCAAATATTTCTTTTCTGTCATCTATATAAATTCCATGCTGCCAGCGGCTATGTTTGCCTAAGCCAACGGAATTAAGCTTCTCTTGTGTATTCTGTATGCCAAAATTAATATCTCCTAGCTTATTAGATGAAAGGCCTGTATCTAAACCAAAAGAATACACATCGTTTCTATGGTGATTTAAATACAAGTCTGGCCTATTTACATCCAACATAAATTTATCATTATGCCGTCTCCACAAAAAATTTGGCTTTAATGTTATTGTTTCACCTGGAATCTCTGTCTTGAGGCTTAGAAACTTAGTCTTGGTCCATTCTTTAGAAGGAAAACCACGAAAAGGAGTATAAAAGTCATACGCGCCAAATTCCTTTTCATTATAACCAAGCCCTAGATCAAAACTTACGTCGTTTAATTTCCAGTATGTAAAATTAGATATATTGAAGATTTTTGAATCTGTATATGGTTGAAAACCATCGGATTCGCTACTTTCTAAAGTAAGCCTGTTTGATAAATTTTCATATGCTTTGCTTAAGCTGAATAATCCTTTGATTGAATCATGATTGCCACCTGAAATCTCTGATATAATCTTATTTTCGAATGGTCTTTTAATTTTGAAATTTATAGCGCCGGCAATTGAATCGGGCCCAAAACTTGCCCGGCCATAGCCAGGATCAAGATCTACGTATTCAATATCCTCTATGCTAAGTGGCAAATCCAAATTAAAATGTGCTGTCTGGGGATCATTGATGCGTAGCCCATCTATCATAACCAAGACCTGTTGAAATGTTGAGCCGCGAAAAGATATATCCTGCTGCACACCCTGGCTCCCTCGTTTTTCTAAATCAGAAGAGGCAGAATAATTTAGTAAGTCACTTACGGCAATTGGCTTGATTTGATTAATGATTCCTTCATCAATAATAAGTCTCCTTGGATTCCTGTTGGGCGTTATAACGATTCTCTCTAATTGAGTAACATCTGCATATAAGAAACACGGGAAAAATACTATAATTATAAATAGATTGAAGGCTATTAAAGAAAGGCGAAAAGCTGGCATTTCTCTATCTTATTTGGCAGGATGTTTCTTGTGGTAATCTTCTATCGCAGATCTTAATGCCTCTTCAGCCAGGACAGAGCAGTGCATTTTTATCTTTGGAAGACCACCAAGTGCTTCAGCAACTGCCTTGTTTGAAATTTGAAGAGCTTCATCAACACTCTTTCCTACAACCATATCAGTCACCATTGAGCTTGTGGCTATAGCTGCTCCGCAACCGAAAGTTTTAAATTTAGCATCAGTAATGATATTATTCTTAACCTTAATATAAAGTTCCATTATGTCTCCACATACTGGGTTCCCGACGTGACCAATGCCATCGGCATCAGTAATCTGACCCACATTATGCGGATTTCTAAAGTGATCCATCACCTTTGAACTATATTGTTCCATGTTTAACTCCTTATGATCTTTTTCGCTGTACGCAGTACGCACTACGCACTACGCACTACGAAACATTTATTTTTTCTTAAACAACGGGCTCATTGCCCTTAGTTTCTCAACTATTCCCGGTAAAACCTTTATTACATAATCTATTTCTTCTTCAGATGTCCAACGACCCAAAGTAAAACGCAGCGAACCATGCGCTAATGCATGCTCTAATCCGGTTGCCAACAATACATGCGATGGCTCTAAGCTATCAGAAGTACAGGCAGAGCCGCTTGAGGCAGCAATGCCTTCTAGATCAAGATTTAACAACATTGACTCTCCCTCAATATCCTCAACAGAAAAATTAACATTATTAGGTAATCTTTTTGTTGGATGGCCATTTAAATAGACATTGCTAATTTTATCCTTCATTCCATTTATTAATCTATCACGAAGCCTTGTCTGTTCTTTTATCTCAAAATCCATTTTTTCTTTACAAAGCTCCATTGCCCTTGCCATGCCTATAATTCCTGGCGTATTATGAGTTGAAGCACGCCTGCGGTTCTCCTGGTCTCCTCCGTGAAGGAATCTTTGTATCTTGGTTCCCTTTCTTATATATATTGCGCCGACTCCTTTTGGGCCGTAAAATTTATGCGCTGACAGGGATAATAGGTCTACCCCAAGATCATTTACATCAACCGGAATATGCCCAACTGTCTGAACGCAGTCTGAATGCAAGATGATACCTTTTTCCTTTGCAATCTTTGAAATCTCTTTAACGGGTTCAATTGTTCCGATCTCATTATTGGCATGCATAATTGAAATAAGGATCGTCTTATCGGTTATTGACTTTTTAAGGTCTTCTAAATCTACAGTTCCATATTTATCAACTTTAGCACGAGTAGTCTTAAAGCCAAACTTTTCTAAGAATTCACAGGGCTCTGTAACAGCATGGTGCTCTATCGAAGAAATTATAATGTGATTGCCTCTCTTCTGATTGGCAAAGGCAGCGCCTATGATTGCATAGTTATTTGATTCTGTGCCTCCCGAGGTAAAGACGATCTCTTGGGTATTGACACCTAAGAATTGAGCGATTGCCTCTCTTGCCTGCTCTATAGTATCTCTCACTTCTGAACCAAATGAATGGTGACTAGCTGGGTTTGCAAATTTCTCTGTAAAGTAAGGCTGCATCGCCTTAACTACCTCTGGATCAGTCGGTGTTGTAGCTGCATAATCTAAATATATTCTTTTCATATTTTTATTTTTTTACCAAGGATGGCATTCATGCTACCTTGCCTGTAACCTTCCAAATCCAGGGTTATGTAATCATAACCTAAGGATTTAATTTTTTTTGTAATTCTATTTTGCTGGTTTATAAAATCTTTTATTTTCCCCTTCTCTACCTCTATTCTTGCTAATCTGCCTGAACCATTTAAATTGTAGTGCCTTAAGCGCACCTCATCAAATCCCAGGCCTTTCAAAAACGTCTCTGCCTTTTCAATGTTGGCTAAATCCATTTTATTAATGTATGAATGATATGGAAATCTGGAGGCAAGACATACTGTTGCCGGTTTATCATGGATACTAAATCCAGATTGTTTTAAAAGCCTCCTGATATCGTTCTTATTAAGGCCTGCCTCTTTTAAAGGAGAGCGCACGCCAAATTCTATTTTTGCTCTTGTGCCAGGCCTATAATCTAGTTCATCAGATTTGCTTGAGCCGTCTATGACGTAGTTAAAACCAAGACTTTTTTTCATCTCTTCCAATTTAGAAAAGAGCTCTTTTTTGCAATAGTAACAGCGATTAGATGGATTGCTAGTGAATTTATTATTTTTTAATTCATTAGTTTCTAAAATAATGTGTTTTGCTTTTA
>JBFZAD010000130.1:0-11487 GCA_041309125.1 Candidatus Omnitrophota bacterium | reverse complement strand
ATAACAATTCTGGCAGTTTGGTCATTAATATGGCCATAAGGCTCCTTTTTGGTTAAATCCCGAATGGATTTAACCCGTGGCCACTTCTAAATGAAGTATAACATATAGATAAAGAGCTTGTCAAGGTAAGCGTTTTCTTTTTATTTGATCGACGCTGGTTTAGTTCAAAAAGTTAGGAATTGATAGCCTCGTACACCGCGTAGGTGTCCCTGAAGGGACACCTACGCGGTGGAAAGGTTTGGTGGAAAGGTTACAGAAGATAAAAGAGCCCTGCGAAAAGGCCTTTTTTATTTTAATTTTATAGGATATAATATAATTTATGGAAAATATTATGGATTTTTCGTTAGAGGAATTAAAAGAATTCTTAACGAAAGAAAAACAAGCAGCGTATCATGCTAAGCAGATCTTTAGCTGGATTTACAAGAAAAGCATACAGGATTTTAACTCGATGAGTGATTTGTCAAAGAAGCTGAGGCAGATCCTAGAAAGAGATTTAATTTTTGAGAAACTTCTGGTTAAAAAAAGCCAGACCTCAAGAGATGGTACACAAAAATTTCTTTTTGAGCTAGATGATGGCAACTTAATTGAAAGCGTTGCTATACCGCAAGACAATCGCAATACATTCTGCATATCAACTCAGGTGGGTTGTAAATTCAAGTGCAAATTTTGTGCAAGCGGGGCATTCGGGTTTAAAAGGAATCTAGAGGTCAGCGAGATTTTAAATCAGGTATTATTCTTAAAACAATTCAAGCAACCCACAAATATAGTATTTATGGGCATTGGCGAGCCCCTAGATAATTATGAGAATGTACTAAAGGCAATAAGAATTATTAATTCAAAAGAGGCATTTAATATTGGCGCAAGAAGAATAACTATTTCAACATGTGGAATCATTCCTGGCATTAAAAAATTAATGAAAGAGAATTTACAAGTTGAGCTATCCGTATCCTTACATGCTTCAGACAACAAAACACGTGATTTGTTATTGCCAATAAATAAAACATATCCTTTAGAAAAACTAATTGATGTATGCAGAGAGTATTATAAAAGAACAAAAAGGCAGGTTACATTTGAATATGTATTGATAAAAGATTTAAATTGCAGAAAAATAGATGCAGATAATTTAGCTGAGCTCTTGGTAGGATTTGATGCTAAGATAAATCTTATACCATGCAATGAGGTAAAAGAGCCTGGTTTCTTGCCGCCAAACAAGTTAGATGTTTTGTTCTTTAAACAGGCTTTAATGGATACGGGCCTAAAGGTAACCCTACGCAAGGAGAGGGGTAGGGATATTGAGGCGGCGTGTGGACAGTTGAAGTGGCAGTATCTTAGAAAATAGGCGCGAATCCACGCGAATATAAAGTTCACAAATTATTTATTAGCTTATAGTTAGATGTCAAATTCAAACAAATTTGAATGAAGATGCAAAAGTAAAGCTTATTTAATTATATTAATTAATATTATTAAGGAAATTATTATTGACATAACCCTATTGGTATGCTATACTTTCATTGCTAGAAAAATTAGGAGTGTCGCCTTAGTATTTATGGGAGGTAAGTAATAAGTCGACTTGACACATTAAATGGGTCAGTCGATTTTTTGTTTTCTGATCGATAGTTCTTTTTTCCTTATTTCTAAATCAAATGATAATAAAGTTACCTTATAAAGATACTAGAAATGTATTTTTAAAACATTTTAAAAAGTCCGTTTTCGAGATAATTTTTTTGAAGTTGACAAGTTAAAATAAATATAGTATTATTAAATAATCATTTGCTAAAACGTGCAATGAATAGAGCAATCTCCTACCTATTAATAATTTTTACTATCATACCTGTACATTTATTTGCCCAAGTTGATATAGGAGTATATCTAGGAGAAGCAGTTCCTACAAAAGATGGGATAAATGCTTTTGAGGATCTTATAGGCAAAGACATTTCATCGGTTCTTTTTTACCAAGGTTGGAATTCGGGGAATCGAACCCCATTCCCTTCGTTATCTTTTTTAAATGATAATGTCCGTTATCATGATGGATATGATACGGGCACAACTCTACATGTTACTATGGAACCTTTTGTAGGCTTAACTGGTATCTCTGGGGGTTTCTATGATAACTATCTACGCTCTTATGCCACTAGCGTAAAACAGTGGGGTGGAGAGGTTAGATTCCGTTTTGCACACGAGATGATACAAGATAATGATTCTACCACGCTAGGATGGTATCCATGGCAGGATAAACCAGAGGAATATGTTGCTGCATATCAGCATGTATATAACATTTTTAAAAATGAAGTACAAACTGATAATGTGAAGTTTATCTGGTCGCCCAATCATCATATTTTTGACAAAGATATTTTAGCTCAGTATTATCCTGGTCAAGAATATGTAGACTTAATTGGTATCGATGGTTACAATTTTGGATATTCTACAGAAAGTCAGCCGTTTGGATATTGGGCAACATTTGATGATATTTTTTATGACATATATCAAAGCTTTATCCAAAATAAGGATATATTTGGCGATAAGCCAATTATGCTGTCGGAATTTGCCTCTGCAGAAGGAGACCTTAAGGACGAGTGGATACTCGAGGCGTTACAAAAAATAAAGGATGAATATGGAGAAGTAGAGGCATTGTATTGGTTTAATACTGACAAAGAAAGAGATTGGAGGATTGATTCTTCTCCTGAATCCTTAGCTGCTTTTAGGCAGGCGATAGGCCAAGCCTATTTTACAACTCACCCAGGTGGAGGTGGAGGTTATACAGGGGGCTCTGATGTTGACCCAGGCAATATTCCTATAAGCGCAACAATACCTCCTATCAGTACATTAAGAATTAGTGTGTCTAAAATCGAAGATGACGATTGGCAACCAGCAGGTTCTGTGGATTTTGGTAATATTACTTATGACCCAAGTCTTGGAATTTTTCTCGGTAAATCATATTATGCTATTGATGTAGGCATAATATCTAATCAACCTCCTTGGGTTGTGACTCATACTACTAGTAGTGTAACCAATGGCAGAGATAATTTAGATAACAATATCAATGTAGCTTTTGTAAAGCAGAGCGGCGCCGATCAGGATCCTATAAGCACAGCAACATTTCAGGATAGCAATGGTACAAGCTTTAATAACGCAATTATTGATTCTGAAAGCTGGCTAAGGATTTATTATGGAATTGCTACTGGAAGAAATGATGCCCCAGGAGCTGCTCCTATAACTGTATCTAAATCTTCAGGGACTTATACAGGGTCAGTTACCTTGACCTTAACAAACATGTGATATTATGAGATCAGATAGAAGGCTTATAATTTTGTTTTCGATCTTTGTAGCAACTTTTTCATGTTTGTCATTTTTATATGCCTCAACCTCTCTTTCTGTAACTTCTTTTGAGGGGAGTGGTTCAACATTGAACTTTGGAAATATTGGTTTAGATTCCATTGTAAGTAGGGAGATGAGGATAAGAGTCGATTCTGATAGTACAAGCGAATATCAGGTAAGACAGGTTATAATACAGCCTCTTACAAGTAGAGAAGGAGAGACATTAAAGGAAGAGGTGCTGTCATTTTATACCGTTGTTGGTTCTAATGCCGCAGGCAGCCTTTATAAAACTATAAGAGAACCGCTGGTATTCAAAGACGATCTTTTATATATATCGAATTCTCAAGGTATTTCTGATTCCTTTAAATTAGTATATGTAATTGATGGAAAGAAATTGAAATCCCCGGGAGAATTCTTTGGCAAAATTGGATACGTCTTAGAGACAAAAGGCGGTGCAAGCCAAACGCAGATTTTTAATATTGAATTTAATGTAAAATTGGACTTCAGGGTTAGCTTAACAATGCCAAAGTCCAGGCTAGAATTAAGTACAAGGTCAGATAGTGATTCTTTGGGATATTTAATTTTTAACATAGAGGGTTTAAGCGCTGGACAAAAATTAGATATATATCAGAGATTAGTGACTTTGCCTTCTAACTCCAAAGGAATAAACCTGCCGGAGGATTGTTTGAGGTTTTATACATCTGAGGTTTTTAGAGGCTCTGGGCAGTATCCAAGTCCTACTTTAGTTGAAACCAGGGATATTCTTATCTATAATTCTACAGTTGGCGCCGATAGCTTTCGAGTCAATTTTGCAATTGATAAAAACAAGATTAAAGATTATGAGGCCGATACATATAGAGGCAGATTAATTTATACCATACGCCAAGATGATATAGAAAAAATTGAAACCCAAGATATAGAAATAGTTATCGAAAAGATGTTTGATATGAAGATAAGTGGCGATAGATTAAACTTTAATGTGAAACCAGGCATCCCAGGACAAGAAAAAAAAGTTGTCATTGAGGTTAATAGCAACCTCCAGGTTCCTTATCAGATTAGCCAGAGAATGGAACGGCTGCTTTCAGACGGTAAAGGCAATACCATTAATGCCGAGTTTTTCACCATGAGGTCTGAAATTGTAAAAGGAGAAGGTAGGCTTGAATTAGAGGCACAAAAGCCCGTTGAGCCAAAGGAGATGGTTCTATTCACATCTGACAATAATGGAGGCGATGCGGCTATCAATGTTATTTATAACCTAGCTCCTTCTTATGATATAGTTGCAGGCAATTATTCAGCTGCATTTACGTATTCTTTATCAGAGAAATAATCTAATTTAGGAGGTGGTGTATACCTGGTATTGTGAGTACAGCAAAATTAAAAATTATTAAATAGCAAAAATTCTTAAGAAAGGAGGAATAAGCTATGAAAAGAGGAATAAATATCGTATCAGTTATGGTGATGTTCTTGTTTATTGTTGCCACTTGTTTTGCACAAGAGATAGTCGATATTTCAGCTACCATTGAACCTACTTCTCAGCTCAATGTGGAGATTATCAAGGTTACTTTACCTGATAATATTCCGACTAACTGGGATCCTGGTCAGGCAAGCATGGATTTCGGAACTCTTATTTTCGATACCGAAAATAATATCTTCACAGCAGATAATTTCTACTATGTGCTTGATATAGGTATCGTTGATAATAGTGGAACGTGGACATTAACCCACACAAGAAGCTCAATGACCAATGGTTCTGCCAATCTTAATACTAACATCAATGTAACCGCAGTAGAGCAGGTGAATGCTACAACCGACAATCCATTGGATGCAGTTTCTTATGCTAATGCAAATGGGTTAAGCTGGACACAGTCTGATATTTCTGCCGGAAGCTGGATTAGGATATACTATGGTATTGCTACAGGCTTAGGAGATAATACAGGCGTAACTCCAATTGGAGTTGGAAAGCCAGCAGGAACATATAGTGGTCAGATAACCCTGACATTAACTTAAATTTAGTCAAGGGTTAAAATAATCTTTTTAACGGCCCTCAAGTTCAATTTACTTGAGGCCGTTAAAAAGATTGAAAACTATCTATATTTTGTTAAAATGATTATAAGTTCTCTAACAAAAATGAAAAAAATAATTTGTTTAGTATTATTTTGTTTATTTGTTTCTTCTGAGGCTTATTGTTTCAATATCCGCACCGATACCCGAAGCGTTAAGTTAGAAATAGTCCCGCAGGAAACTTACAGGGGTGTGATTAGGGTAGAGAATCCTTCTGAAGAGGAGATAAATGTAAAAGCCTATTTGGAAGATTTTGTTTATACAGCTCCTTTTGATGGGGCAAAGAATTTCTTTCCCCCTGCAACTACAAAACATTCTTCAGCAAGCTGGGTAACTTTCTCACCTCAAGAATTTAAACTAGGCCCTTTTGGTAAGAGTAATGTAAATTACGTTATTAATGTCCCTTCTGGTATAAGCGGTGGGTATTATACAGTACTTTTTTTTGAAACTGCCATGGGTTCAATCCCTGACCCTGAAAAAGAAGGAGCAAATATCCTCGTTAAGGGAAGATTGGGTTCGCTTTTTCAGCTTGAGACCAAGGACAGTGTGCGCACTGCAGAAATTAAGGATATAACCGCTATCTCAAAAAATATACACGCGAATATTAGTAACATTGGAAATACTAATTTAGTATGTAAGGGAAATTTTTATGTTATGGATTCAAGCGGTAATGTATATGATAGGGGTAAATTGAAGGATATTTATCTTTCTCCCGAAGATAGCGCTGCATTTACTATGTCGCTGGGTGCAGATATCCCAAGCGGTAATTATATCGAAGTTCTAAGTTTTGACTTAGAGAAAGGGGATGTCTTAGTAAGAGAGATTGATTTTTCTTATGATGCTGTTAGGGGAGAGATAAAAATTTTACAGGTGAGGCAGTGATTCTTTTGTGAAAACTTCTCTAATAAGCGCCAAAAGTTTTTTTGTAATACCTGCATTATTATCTATATTTTGCATATCGTTATTTATATTCCCTCCATACGCCAAAGCAGATTATCCACTTGCAACAGAGTATATTTATGAAGTTGCCGAGAATTATTTTACAGAAGGCGACTATGATAGCGCGCTTCATGAATTCAATAAAATACTGCTGTTAGATCCTAACTATGAAGGCGCTATTAATTATATTGATCGCATTCAGTCAATACAACAGGGGTATCCTTCAGAGCAGATTGTTGGGCCGACGCTCGAATTAGATACTACACCAATATTAAATCCAGTTCAAGAAACAAGAAAGAAGTCGCAGCTAATTGAAGACGCCCTGGATATGGCAGGTAGCGTAGTTGGTGTTGAGAGCACAGATGAAAAAACTAAGGGTTCAAGAGAGGGTGTTATTACATTAGCTTTGGATAGCCTCACCCATTCTGCACTTGGTATCCCAGAATCTAGAAGCTTAAAACCAAAGCCAAAGATTTCTTCAGAAACAACAGTGAAAGAAGAACAAATTAAACCACGCACCCTGTATCTTACAGATGAGTTGTGGGAAAGTCAACAAAATACAACAGTTGAATTAGAGATAGATCGCAGTTTAATTATTGAAGGTAAGGTCATCACTCGTTTTCTTATACAGGACTTAGATAGGATTGAGGCTCAACGTGTTGACCGGGATAGTATACATATTACAGCTAAGAATTTTGGCTTAACCTTTCTTCATATCTGGGATGATAAAGGAAGATGGACGCTTAATATAAGCATTATCCCGTCGTATATTCCAAAGCCTAAAAAAAGAATTTCTCTGGAAGAGGAAAACCCATTTAAGCTTAAATATACGGCAGATTGGCAAAGTTACCATAGGGGTAGTGAGTTTCATAATGTAGAAAGAAAGAATCTCTCCTTCAACCAGTGGGTTGGTATTGAAGGCCCTACGCCGTATGGAGATACAGATGCATCAATGCGCATAAGCAAATTTCAGAAAGAACATGAGATTACAAATTATACAGTCGGCTTAAGCAATGGCAAAATATGGAACTTTAGAAATTTCAATCTGCGCGGGTTTGATTTCTATGATAGCTTTTCAAGTCTTTCATTTCCTGGCGAACTCTTAAAGGGCATTACAGCTAACGCAGAGGCGTTTGATAAAAATGTTAAGTATTCTCTTTTTTGGGGCAGCAAGAGAGAGGGGGTATTTGGCTTTGGTGTGCCAGGCGTCCTTGATGATAGAGAGTCATATCTAGAAGGTGGTCGCCTAAGTATATTTCCGTATAAGGAGAATAGGCTATCCTTTAATTTTGCAAAGGGATATGGAAAAGATAGGCCCGTGTATCTTAAAGACGAAGTCTATTCGGTTGATGGCGCAACTGCATTTAAAGATCAAAAATTTGACTTTGAGGTTGCCCATGATCAAGATTCTGTTGCAGGCTTCTTAACAGATAGGTTCCATTTGGGAGATTGGAATCTCGGTGTCTCTTTTCGTGATATAGAGAAAGATTTTTCTACGATATCAGGGAGCCCTCCGGATCGTGGAGAGATAGGTGGAATTATAAACGCAGATCGCAAACTCTCAGAGAATATCCATTTCTCTTCAGATATTGATATATTTAGGGAGCGCTATAATCCAAATCTTGGCAAGCCAAAAGAACTAAATTATGATTTCTCCAGTAATCTGGGGATAAAACTAAAAGGATTTTCTTCTTTAGACACATCACTTACCTACTTAAATGAGCCTGGGCTATCATTTCCAAGGAGATATTTTAACTTAAGCTCCACCTATTCCACGCTTATCGGAATCTTTAAAAGGGATCTTTATCCATATCTTGGTTTTGGTTTTTCTAGAAGCAGAAATCCTCTCTCTCCAGCGTCTGACTATGATGTTTATAAGAATACAGGTGGATTTAGATTTGGCCTGACGAAAAATCTATTCTATAGATTTAACTATGATTATAATTGGCTTAAAGAGAAATCCACCCATCTTAGGTCGAACCCACTATTATTAGAAAACGGCCTCGATTATCATTTAGAAGTGATGCCTCGTTTTAGCATAGATTCGCGCATATTGTATCGTGATGAAAGAGAAACGGAGTTGCCTCATTCTTTCTTATCTGGAGAGGACAGGGTAGAGGGTTCTATAAGAACTAACTTTGAATTTGGTGAATATACAGAATTCTTTACAGAGGCAAGATTAAGAAAATCCTGGGCAGAGATTTCTTCCAGACAGGGCGAGGCAGAGATCGATCTATCTTGTGGTTTAAGAGGCACGTGGGATACATTCCTAAGCTGGAGCCCGCAAGGCAAGATCAAAGGAGTTGTTTTTAAAGACCTAAATGGTAATTCAAAGAATGATAATGAGCCCCCTATAGAGGGAGTAAAGATAAAGGTTGGTAAGAAAACCTTCACTTCTGATAAAAATGGCCTTTTTGAAACGACTATAAAGGGTAAGAAGGTTATAGTAAGCATAGAAGAAGAGACCCTGCCCAAAGATTATATATTAACAACGCCTCAATCTATAGAATTAGAAATTACTAAACAAGGTGCCTTGCTTGAATTTGGAGCCTCGATATTTTCTGGTGTATTTGGAGTTGTATATTATGATGTTGACTCAAATGGGAAATTTGACCGCGGTACAGATGTACCATTGCCAAGCACAAAGTTATTCTTAGATGAAAAAGCTGCCTTTACAAATCTCGAAGGTACATATTATTATAGGAATCTTAGCGAAGGTAAATATAACTTGAAATTAGACATTAATTCGCTACCAATAGAATATCTTCCGGCAGTACCCTTGACAAAAGAGATAGAGCTTTCAGAAGGCGCAAATTACCAGTACTCATTTCCATTAAAGAAGAAATAAGGATATTTTGCGCAGTGTTTATAAAAAAAGCACGAATTCATTCGTGCTTTTTTATGTATTTGTTAGCTTAGAGCCTATTTTGCTACAAAGGTATAAAGAGTTATGCTTTCAAAGCTTTGTTGCTGCTGTATCAATTCTTCTTTGCTCTCGTAAGCCTGGGTGAGTTCTTGTTGGTTCGCCTGTTGCTCTTGGGTTGTTGTTTGTAAATCTACTACAGGCAAGTTTTGCTCTATTGCAAAAGGTGCATTAACCCCTGGGATTTCAGGTATTGTACAAGAGATCATAATTGTTTTGCTGTCGCCTGCCATGCAGTAACTACTTGTTAATACTAATGTTACAACTAACAGTGCTGGTAGAAAGGACCTCATTTTTATCACCCCTTTTTACCAGGAGAAGGCAACAAAAAAGCCCTCTCAAAAAAGAAGGGCTTTAAACCTATTTACGAAACTTGTTATATTGCAACAAGTTACGGTAGCCTGACTGTCGTGTCCTAAGCTTTTAGGAGTTAGACTCAAGGCTTTGCGCCCTACCCTTTCGAGGTAGTTTACCTTTCCTGATTGTCAAAACATCTTATTTTCTACTTCCAATAATTAAGTATATCACAAAAAGAATGTTTTTTCAAGGTAAATAGAGCTTGAATAGAGCTTTATTTATTTAAATGCTTGTTAATCTTTTCTAACAGGATCTGGGCATTTAATGGTTTTACAAGAAAATCGCTCACTTTTTCTATTTCAAATAATTCCTTTAGCATTTCACGGCTGGTAAGCATAATGATAGGGATATCCTTTAGCTGTTCAAGCTTCTTCGCCTTAAGCACAAATGTAAGGCCATCCATCTTAGGCATCACCACATCCAGAATTATCAAGTCAGGTTTCTCGGCATGAGCCTTTTCTAACCCTTCTTCACCGTTGTTTGCAGAAATTACATTGAAGCCATTTTTCAAAAGCGCATCTTTTGCCGCACTTATAACATTAGGGTCATCATCAATGATTAATATTTTCTTAGACATACCTTCCTCCGAATTTTATATTTGATACGACGCTTATTCATTATCCTGAATAACCGGTAACTGAAAAATAAATGTGCTGCCTTTATTTAATTCGCTTTCTGCCCAGATTTTTCCAGAGTGCAATTGGACAATAGATTTACAAATGGCTAATCCCAGGCCTAGGCCGCTTGCACCCTCGGGAGTTTTTAGCCTTACTTGTTCATATTTATTGAAGATACGCTCAAGGTCGTTCTTTTCTATGCCTACTCCGGAATCAGAAATGGCAATCTCAATAAATTTATTGGAGCCATCCTGTAAATTTTTTGCTTTTACCTCTATGCGGCCATCCTGGGGGGTAAACTTAAGGGCGTTACTGATAAGATTAGTGATGACTTGATAGAGCCTTTCCGGATCCGCAGATATATGAGGTAGTGCTTGCATATCTGCTTGCAGTGAAATATTCTTATCCTTTGCCCAACCTTGCAAAGAGCTGGTGCATTCTTCTATTAGCTTATTTAAATCTACTTCTTCCTTTTTTAATATGACCTTGCCTGTTTCTAATCGCCGCAGGTCTAAAATCTTTTCTACCATTTTTTCCATTCTTTCAACATTTTTTTGGCATAGCTTGACCATCTCCTGCTGTTTATCAGCTGGCTTATTGGCCTCACCTAGGCTCTCAATAAGAAGTGACAAGTTATATTTAGCAGCATATATAGGAGCCCTTAAGTCATGGCCTAAGACATCGAGGATATCATTTTTTCGGTTCTCTAACTCCTGGTGCTCCATCACATTATGCAAAGTAGAAATTATGCCAATGGCCTTGCCATCTTCGTCTTCAATAACAACAGCAGACTCTCTTATCGTATCAAGCGTTTGATTGTTTAATGATTGAATCTTTACCTCTTTTTTAACATTGTCAGAGTCTTCAAGTTGCCAGTCCGATACCATAGAGAGCATATGATGATCCTTTACTATCTCTTTCAATTGTTTGCCTTGAGCATCTTTAGTAGACAATCCTAGGACCTTTTGCGCGATTGGGTTTGTGGCCAATATTTTGCCGTCACGATCCAGCACCATAACGCCCTGGCTAATCTGGCGAAGAATCGCCTCTGTCCTTTCCTTCTCATTGCCCAACTTCTTTTTAACTTCGCTAATCGATTTAACAGAATCTTCTATTCTTTGTTCTAGGGTTTTTTGAAAATCCTTTTCAATTTGCCTTAAGCGCGCTAACTCATCTTCCCTGATAGTAAGTTTTTTTGGCCTGGTCAGCTTTTGTTTGATGCTGACTATTGCCTCGCTCGGGAAACCTAAATCAAATAATTTCTGCTCCATATTA
>JBFZAD010000129.1:0-3115 GCA_041309125.1 Candidatus Omnitrophota bacterium | reverse complement strand
AATAAAGAAAGGCATTATAAATAAGGAACAATTAGCTCTCGCAAGTGAAGAGGCGAGAAAGACTGCCGTGTCTCTTGAGATGGCATTGCAAAAATTGGGTGTAGTCAGCGATATCGATATTGCCCAAGCACAATCGGCAATCCTCGGAGTTCCTTTTATAGATTTAACAGACTACCTTATCGATTCGGACACAGCCAGAAACATTCCTGAAAATATTGCCAGAAAATTTAAGGCAATACCAATCTTTAAGACCGAAAATTCCCTCACCGTGGCTATGAGTGATCCTCAAAATGTTGTTGCTGTTGATGAGATAAAAAAGATTTGTAAATGTGAGAATGTTGATACTGTATTAGCCACTGAAAGTGCTGTTTTAAAGTCTATAGACCATTTCTATACCACTAGCTCTGTTCAAGAGGCCGCAAATAAAATTGATAAGGATTTTCTGGCAGACAAGCCAACAGAGACAAAAGATGATTTAGCCTTGCAAGAGGCTGCTAATGAAGCACCAATAATAAAGCTGGTGAATTTATTGGTTATGGAGGCTTTAAATGATTCTGCTTCAGACATACATATAGAACCCCAGCAGGATAAGGTTCTTGTTAGGGTAAGAATTGATGGTATCTTGCATGAGGCTTATAATTTCGAGAAGAATATTCATCTTGGCGTTATCTCTCGTATAAAAGTTCTAGCCCGTATGGATATTTCTGAAACTCGTAAGCCCCAAGATGGAAGAATTCAATTTAAGATAAATGAGAAAGATATTGATATAAGGGTATCTACCTTTCCTACTATCTATGGAGAGAATGTAGTTCTGCGGCTTTTAGACAAGGCATCTGTTGTCTTAGGACTGGCGGATCTCGGATTTTTAGACAAGGAACTAGAGGGATTTGAAAAGTTGATACGCCGCCCTAATGGTATAATATTGGTAACTGGACCAACTGGCTCCGGCAAGACAACAACACTATACGCTGCACTTTCTACGATAAACTCCGTAGATAAGAATATTATAACCATAGAAGACCCTGTTGAATATGAGCTTCCCTTGATCAGGCAGACCCAGGTAAATCCTAAGGCAGAGCTTACATTTGCAAATGGTCTGCGTAGCATCCTGAGACAGGACCCTGATATTATAATGGTGGGTGAAATTAGAGATTCAGAGACCGCCTCAATAGCAATACAAGCAGCCATGACAGGGCATCTTGTTTTTTCTACGCTACACACTAATGATTCAGTAAGTAGCTTAACAAGATTAATAGATATGGGGGTCGAACCATTCTTGATCTCGAGTACAATTATCGGCGTACTGGCTCAAAGACTTGTAAGAAGGATATGCCAGAATTGTAAGGTTAAATATCAGCCTGACCAGCAGATCTTAAAAGATTTAGACCTGCAGTTAAATTCAGAATTATATAAAGGGAGTGGCTGTGTGAAATGTAAAAATACAGGCTATAAGTCAAGGATCGGAATATTTGAGCTGTTAATAATGAATGAAGAGATTAAGAAGATTGTCTTAGCCAAGGCTTCAACTAGTATGATTAAAGAGCAGGCGGTTAAGGATGGAATGCGCACCTTGAAGGATGATGGAAGGGCAAAGATTGGTTTGGGCATTACAAGCGCAGAAGAGATATTAAGGGTGACAAGAGAAGAGTAATAAATAATATGGCGGAATTCAAATATAAGGCAAGAGATAAATTTGGTAAGCTAATAATCGGCTCGATGTCTGTAATAAATAAAGATGTAGTAGCTAAAGAATTAATTTCAATGGGCTATACGCCTGTATCTATACAGCTTGAAGTAATAAAGCAATCAAAATTCTTAAGAAATTATTTTAATAGGTTAATTTCGGGATTTAGCAGGGTAAAATTAGAGGAGATAAATGTCTTTACAAGGCAATTCCATGCACTTACCAAGGCAGGCCTCACCATAACAGAGACTCTAACTGCAATTTATAATCAGACGCGCAATAAATTACTAAAGGATACTATTATCCAGATACAGAATGATATTAAATCAGGCATGAGTATATCTGATTCATTCTCAAGGCATCCAAGAGTTTTTAATGATCTATATGTAAATATGATAAAAACCGGTGAGAGCGGAGGTAATTTAGAGGAGGTTTTGAATAGACTATTGCTGCTTTTTGAATATGAGATAGATTTAAGACACAGGATTAGATCTGCAACATTATATCCTATTCTTGTAGTCGTTGCTATATCAATAGCCTTCGGCGTGATCGTATCTTTTGTAATACCACGTTTTTCTTCGGTCTATAGCGCCTACAGCGCGGATCTTCCTGGGCCAACAAAATTAATGATGTTAATTAATGGAATAATCAAAAAATGGGGTTTTTTAATCTTATTCTTATTTATTGGATTGCTTATTGCCTGTATTAGATTCATAAATACTACAACAGGTAGAGGTTTTTGGGATAATTTTAAATTAAAGGTCCCAATATTCGGCAAACTAATTCTTATTATTTCTATGTCTAGGTTTGCAAGGATTACAGCGATATTAATGCGTAGCGGTATCCCTATATTAGAACTTTTAGATTTGACCTCTCGCACAATTGGGAATGTTGTTATTGCCAGGGCAATAAACCAAATTAAATTAAGCGTTGATCAGGGTAAGGGATTGGCTGAACCAATGAGACTAAGCGGTATATTTTCACCGATTGTTGTAAGTATGGTTGCAGTTGGCGAACAGATAGGTAAGGTTGACGAGCTGCTTTTAAACGTAGCCGATTATTATGACCAGGAGACCCAGTACACCGTTAAAAATTTAACAACTTATATTGAGCCAATTTTAATTGCAATATTGGGGGCAATGGTCTTATCGCTGGCTTTGGCTGTAGTTTTGCCAATGTGGAGATATATTGATATCTTTCCGGGAAGATAAAATTTATTGACTTTTTTATTACAGCAATTATAATATTAAAATAACATATTTATAGTAACACCCGGCCTCCTTGGATTGCACTTTACTAAGGCCAAGGAAGGATTGGCCGGTGTTCACTTACTGTGTAACACCCGACCATATCGGAATGGTCGGTGTTCACTTACTGTGAAGGAGGTGATTAGATGAAGAGTAAAGGTTTTACATTGATAGAATTAGTAGA
>JBFZAD010000128.1:0-7011 GCA_041309125.1 Candidatus Omnitrophota bacterium | reverse complement strand
TTTATTTCTGGCACAAGAGGATTTGGGAGTATTAAATATGATTGAATCTGATTCAACTCAAGATGTAAATTCATTTAGATGTGATGTTGAACACAGTAAAGATAGGAGACTCGATTATTCTTGCGGTAAGGGTAGTTGGTGGAAAGATCCCTTCCTCATGGAGCCAGATTTGTGCGGATATTATGTTTACTGTAGGATTATCTATGGCATTTGTCAATTAGTAGATAATGAAGAATACAGACAATGCATTAAAAATAATCAGAGATAAATATAAATATCTAGCAAAACGTATCAATTTTTTAATTATGTTGAATAAATATGAAAAAGATAAATTGTCTTGAATGCAGGCAGCAGAGTTATTGTTGTAAAGAGGGGGTATGGGTGGATTTGGAGGAGGCAAAAAATATTTCCTCTCTTAAATTAGGTGGTGAATTCTATCATTTAGAGGAAGACAAGGATTTCCGCTCTGGTTATAAGCTTTCCTCGAGTTACGAGCATGGACCTTGTTCCTTTCTTACTAAAGATGGTCTATGTGCTATTCACAAATTTGATTACAATCTAAAACCAATCTATTGTAAAGAGTTCCCTTATGAGCATGGGAAAATCTCACCATTTGCAAAAGAATTATGTATATTATTAAAATTTGATAAGTAGCGTATATCGTTTATATGATATGAATGATTGGCAAGATACGGTTGAATGTCCAAAATGTGAAAGTAAAGATACTCGTCTTGTAGAGTTTCGCGATGAAATCTCGCTCTATGAATGTAATCAATGCGGCTGCCGTTTTGAAACAGAACAATAGTTAGTCTTACTGCTTACGAAATGGATGGTATTAGTTGTATTGCTTATAATTTTCAATGATTGTTTAAAAAATCCTACAGTTTTTTCCAGGGATCCTTTCCTATTAAATCACGCCAAGTTGCAACCCTTTTAATTCTAGCAAGTTAAAAAATAAGTAAAAATTAAACAGCTTTGGTATAAATTATGCTCTTTATAATTAGTAACAGCTAAAAATTTAACATCTTTAAAAAGTCTACTTATATGAGGAGAGTAATTAATTCTAAGATAATTTTGATCTTGCTCTGTCTTTTGTTACTTATTATTTCCTTAGATAGGACAGTCTATGCTACGCCCAGTTATCCTCCCATTGATTTGAAAGACGTCTACAGAATTGTTATATTTAGGTCTTATAATGATTTTGTGTTGGCTATCTATCAAGATAAGGCATGTATATGCTGGTTAAATAAAGCAGAAGATATAGTTAGTAAAGGCTTTAGGTATCAATGTAGCTCTCTTCAGTTAGGAGAAAGGTAATACCAGCTTTAAACCTGCCAGGAAGTTAGAAAACCTGCCAAAAAAAATCTTTAAAAATTTTGAACGAAAATCCCTCGCTTTTACGTCTATTAAAGTAGGGATATCTATTTTTGTTTAACAAAACTGCCAGAACAAGGAGGACGAAATGTCTAGATTTAGGTGGTTGGTAGTTACATTTGGAGTTTTACTGGGTCAGGTTTTGAACGCGGGTTACTTATATTCCCAGGAAGTTGCATCTTTTCAGGATAGCTTACTTACGTTAGTGAATTTAGATGAGATAAATTGTGTAGTATTCTCTGATAACGGGGATTCAATTTATGTAGGAACAAGAAAAGGAATTTTTAAGACAATAGATAATGGTATTAACTGGCAGAATGTGTATAAGAGCAATTCGCAGGATGAGGAAGATATTTTTTCTTTAGCAGTTGATAAAAAAAGCAACAAAATCTTTGTCGGTGCGAAGTTGGGTCTATATAAAGGGAGTGAGAAGACTAATTTATGGGAAAAGGTAGATGGTGGTCTTACAGGTGAAGATGTTAAGAGTGTTGTGATGAGAAAGGATAATGATGAAGTTATCTATGTCTCAACCAATAGAGGCATATTCAAATCCAAGGATTTAGCCAAGACTTGGAATAAGATTTATGCATTTTCAGATATTGTCAAAAATGAAGATGATGAAAGCGAATCCGAATCTGATGCCGAGACGGAAGATGAAAGCACAATTAACCCTGTTAATGCATTGCTTGCAGATAGGGGCAAATTATTTATTGCAACGGCAGATGGCTTATTCAGCCTAGGCAACAATTCAAATTCTAAGATGAAAGAAGTTGAAAGACTTAGCGGAGAGGATATTAGAGCTTTATCCTTTGGCGGAAGCAAGGATATAATCTACATTGCTACAAAAAAAGAGATTCTTAAATATGATATTCCTAATGATAGCTTGATAAGAATTTCATCTAACGTCGATTTTAAAGAGTTAAAAGACATTGATTATTCTTCAAAAGATAAAAAACTCTATATTTTAGATGAGGGCAATATTTATAGCATGATAACAACAAAAGATGATAGCTCTAAGCTTGCCTTGAATAATAATTTAGATTTAGATCAAGCTGTGGATCTTGAGCCTAGCATAAGAGAAATTCAAAAACAGGCAATTAAATATGCAGAGGTAAGTCCTGAGAAAATAGAATCCTGGAGAAAGGGGGCGAAATTACGTTCTGCAATGCCTGAATTCAGCGTAGGATATGACAAAACAGTTACTACTGCCTTGGGTGCAAGTTATGACCGAGTTCAAGTAGGCCCTCGAGATTGGAGCATTGACCTAAGCTGGGATTTAGCTGATTTGGTCTGGAACCCGCATCAGAAAGACATTGACGTAAGGTCACGCCTGATGGTGCAGTTGAGAAACGACATCTTAGAAGATGTAACAAGAATATACTTCGAGCGCATAAAATTAAAAAGAGAATTAGCAGTTACGAAAGATTTAGAAAAAAGAGCTGATAAGGAATTGAGGATTGAGGAGTTAACTGCAAAGCTCGATGGTTTAACAGGTGGTTATTTTTCTAGAAGAGTTGAAGAGTTGAATAAGTAAGGCGTAAGGCAGGAATACTCGCGAATAAAACTTAGTGGTTAGTGGTTGGTGTTTAGTGGTTAGTATAAACACCAACCACTAGCATACCCCACCCGACTACTTCCAATACCCATAAATCAAATATATTGCCCCAGAAATTTTTATAACTTTCCAAATGCATTTTGGAAGAGGAGTGGTATAATTAAATGAAAAGGAGAGTGTGATGGATAGAGAAAAGATAGATTTATTTGAAGAAGTGATAAGATTAGAGACAAATATGGTTGAGTTATATAATTTTTATAGTAAAAAATTTAAAGAAGATAAAGAGTTTTGGAAGAAATTATCCAATGAGGAAAGACACCACGCATCTATAGCGCGTTTGGCGAAAGAATTTCTTTATGACTTTCCAAAAGAAATTCTCTATGACAATCTTGAAGAATTAATGGAGTTAAATAACGATATTAAAACTACCATAGAAAGATATAGTAATATTTTACCTCCTAAAAAAGTAGCCTATCAATACGCAATTGATTTAGAAAATATGGCTTATGAATTTCATTATCAGAGATTAACAAGTCTTCGTTTAAACTCAGAACAGCTAAGATTATTCAAGAAGTTGAACAAAGGTGACAAAGACCACGCTCTAAGAATAGAAAGGTTGCTTGTTGAGTAAGCTTGTTTTTTCTTTAGATTAGTTCCCAAATGTCGAAATTCGAAATAGGGCACGGTTCTTTGACTTCTAACACTCTGCTATTTGATGAGTTATAACAACACATAATTTCTTTAGTTGTAATTCCTAAAGGGTTAATAAAATATGATAACTTTAGGAGTATATTTTAATAAAAAATTATATCACTTCATAATCACTTGTTTTATAATAGGTTGTAGATGGGCTGGGAAAGGATATTGAAGGAGGAACGATGCATAAGAAAATAGTTACAATTATAGTCCTTTGTACAGTAACTTTACTTCTTGCATCCTTGGCATACTGTCAAAAAATCGAGCCGCTTTCTTTAGGTAGATACAAGGAGGTTGTTTCAAGGAGCGGCGGTTTTGCTGAAGGAGGGGTTGTTTTTGATATAATGTTTCCAAAGCTAGTGCCCTTAGAGTTCCTACAGTTCTTAGCAACCAAGCCGGACACATTTGTACTAATTACTATGAGCCCGGCAAGAAAATGGGTTAAGAAAGAAGATGTTGCTGAGTTAATAAAATATGTTAAATCCAAACAGCCCTGCTCTGTAGTCATAAGCAACTCCGCTGAGTTCATTCCTACTAAGTCACAATCAACAATTGGTTTTGAGGCGATGTGTATAATCTCTTTTTATAGAGGAGAGAGTTATCCGGGTGATTGCAATAGCCTTTATTATAATGGGCCCAAGAAACAAGATGGGATGGCGAAAGAGTATTTGAAATGGTGGGAAAAAATAAAAAATAAATAAAATTTTACTTGTGAATAGATTTAATCTTGAAGCACTGATAGTTTACCAGGATAATCGGTTGATTGTTGTTAATAAACCAGAAGGCCTGCTTGTAATTCCCACTCCAAAAAACGAGCGGCATACTTTAACCAATCTAATTAATCAATTTCTAAAAGAAAAGAAATTTGAAATTCGAGCGCATCCTTGTCATCGTTTAGACAGGGATACATCGGGGTTAGTTATTTATGCGCTCGGCAAGAAAACACAACAGATGATGATGCAAAGATTTCATAGATTAGAGGTTAAAAAAGCCTACATTGCATTTATACATGGTAATTTGGCTAGGAGAGAGGGAGTAATCAATATTCCCCTTGAACATAGAGAGGCAATAACCAAGTATAAAGTATTGCAAACAAGAGAAGATTTTAGTATTATAGAGATTCAACCGGTTACAGGACGGACAAATCAGATCAGGATACATTTTAAGCTGATTGGTCACCCCATAGTAGGTGAAAGCAGGTTCGCTTTTAGAAAGGATTTTGCTTTAAGATTCAAGAGGCTTTGCCTGCATGCTGCTAGATTGGAATTTAAGCATCCTATTACGAATAGCTTAATTAGTTTGTCTCTAGATTTACCTAAGGATATGCAAAGATTTTTGGATGAAAATAGTTAAAGTCTATGAGAAGGTCTAAAAAGAATAAAATTATAAAGTATTTTAAGGTGCGTTTTTATAGGCTTAAAAAGTTAGGTCCAGTTATAATTTTTAGATGGTTTATAATTAATATAAGATCACATCCATTTATAAGCGGATTTTTGTTGTTTTTCTGGTCAATAGCCTTGATAAAGCATATTTTTGTTTATGATATCAAGTTTAGAGGATTTTATACTGCAACAATTATTTATTTTATAACATGGCTTTTTTTGGTCTGGCTTTTTAATCTGCTTAAGGACAGAAATACCAAATGGTATTATAGAAAAATAGTTGTACTGACTCTGCTTACGCTATATGCTCCGGTAGGCATTCTTTTTTTGTGGGTTGGCTCAAAGTTTAAACGTATTACTAAAATCATATTGACAGTAGTGTTTAGTTTATTCTTTGCGGCTCATACCATATATTTTAATATTGAGGCCAAGAGTTTATTAAATAAATCAACTTTACAGGCCATTTCTGAAATGGTGGGTAAATCGAAAGAAAAGATATTTTTGAGCACAGCCCCTATAGGTTTATTAGGCGAGGTGAGCATTGGCACGATTACAAAAGTAAAACCAAGGGAATTAAGCACTACGCAGATATCAAAGAAATGCATAGATTCGGTAGTTTCAATAACTACAAAAGATAGACTTGGAAAAGATATTGGTTTAGGCAGCGGTTTCATTATAAGCCAGGATGGTATTATAGTAACAAATTTTCATGTAATGGAGGGTGCATATAAAGCAACTGTAAAGACGACCGAGCAAAGCTTTGATAATGTGAAATTAATTGTTGGTAAACCGAGCTTGGATATAGCGATATTAAAAATAGAAGCTATCGGTCTGCCTCCTATAGTAATGGGCGATTCTAATTATGTTCAAGAGGGTGAGCAGGTTGTTGCTATAGGTAATCCTTTAGGTCTTGAGCGGACTATTTCTAACGGCATTATAAGCGGTGTACATTCAAGCAATAACATAGAGCTTATCCAGATGACTACCCCGGTTTCAAGAGGTAGTAGCGGTGGCCCCATTATCAATGTATACGGGCAGGTAATAGGCATTACCACACTTGCCACAGAATGGGGTGCACAGAACCTCAATTTCGCCATTCCAATCAACTACATCAAGGCAATCATTCTCTCCTCGGAGAAATAAATCGCTTGAAAATCAGAAAAACATATGGCATACTTTATATAGAACCGATAAAGGCAAACTGCGAGAAATCGCAGGACTCCCTTGTAATTTTTAATGTACATTAAAAATTACAAGGGACCCGAATGATTCAGCTTAAATGTTGCGGCATTCGGGGCAAAGCCACAGGCCTAAAGCCGACGATGTTAAAAAGAAATAGCTCGTAGCGGTAATGGCAGCTGGGTTGCCGAAATAGCAGGTATGGTGAAGCCGCGAGAGCACCATACAGGCCTTTATCGGCCTTGGCATCTTAAATTTAATAAGTCTAATCAAAACCCAAAGACCTTAATAGAACTTAAGGTCTTTTTTGTCGAAAGCTGTGTAAGCGCTTTCAAAAATAATAGCTATCTCCCTTGATATCCTCATTATAATAATGTATAGTTATTTTAGCCTGATATTATTTCTAATCTTTATAATAATATTTTATATTTAATCCTAACTTTAATTCGACAAATCGGCTTTTTAATATTTTTTAAACAATAAATAAATTAGCGTATGGCATTAGAAGATTCCTCTGGAAATTCTATAAAAGAGAGAAGAAGGGAAAACAGATTGTCAATGAGTTTTCCTGTAACAGGAAAAATCTACGACCATATTTCTAAGATGAAGCTTTTTACAAAGCTCTCAAAGAATATTAGCAGCCTAGGGATAAGGATAAGCTCTGATTATTTCATTGCTCCTAATGCGCAGATTTGCTTAACTATGAATGTTTCCCTTAGGATAATTGATGTTTTAGCAAGGGTAATCTGGTCGCATAAAAATCCTGGCTCAGATAGCTATGAAATTGGCTTAGAATTTGAGGACTTAGGTTTGTATAAAAAAGCA
>JBFZAD010000127.1:0-4371 GCA_041309125.1 Candidatus Omnitrophota bacterium | reverse complement strand
TTTATTTTCTACTAAAACGGAAATTATATGTTTCATTTAAACCTCACTGCGTTGGGTTAGAAACCAGATAACAGTAAATAGTAACCAGAAAGAATATTATTGCCCACACCAATTCTGGTTTCTGGTTACTCCAGCCGAAGGCTGGTTATGCCATCCCACCAAGCATACGATTAATAGCCTCCCCGGCCGGCACCATGGGGAATACATTTTCTTCTTGTTCCACATGAAAATCTAAGAATACAACATTATCTATTTCTAGCGCCTTATCAATTGCTGATCTAACTTCTTCCTTCTTTGTCACACGAATCCCAACCGCGCCATAGCTCTCTGCTAATTTTACAAAATCAGGACTCGATAGACGTGTATGAGAATATCTCTTCTTATAAAATAGCTCCTGCCACTGTCTAACCATACCAAGATAACCATTGTTCAATATAGCAACTTTTACATGAATCTTTTCTTCAATCGCGGTTGCCAATTCCTGAATATTCATTTGAATTGAGCCATCACCTGCAACATCAAAGACAACTTTTTCAGGACGCCCTACCTTCGCTCCTATTGCGGCAGGAAAACCAAACCCCATTGTGCCAAGCCCTCCGCTTGAAATAAAAGTTCTAGGGCTTGTATATTTATACCACTGCGCTGCCCACATCTGATTCTGGCCAACTTCAGTAGTAATGATAGCCTCTCCCTTTGTCGCCTCATCTATCTGTTCAATAACATATTGTGGTTTTATCTTATCTGTGTTGTTATATTGTAAGGGGTATTTCTCTTTCCACTCTGCAATCTGCTTAAGCCAACCGGATGTGTCTGGCGCTTTAACAATTTTATTCAGATCTGCCAAAACATTCTTTGCGTCACCAACAATAGGTATGTGCACTGTTACATTCTTACTTATAGAGGACGGATCTATATCAATATGTATAATCTTTGCGTGCGGCGCAAATGCATCAAGTCTGCCCGTTACCCTGTCGTCAAATCGTGAGCCTATTGCTATAATCAAATCTGACTCCATGATTGCATGATTTGCATAAGCCGTTCCATGCATGCCAAGCATACCAAGAGACAACTCATGAGTTGCAGGAAAACTCCCCAAACCCATAAGTGTCAGAGTAACCGGGATATTTGTTTTTTCTGCAAATTCCTTTAATTCTCGGTATGCACCAGAAATGATAAGCCCGCCACCTCCATAGATAATAGGCCTTTTGCTCTCTTTTATTTCCTTTGCTGCTTTCTTAATCTGGCCAGGGTGACCTATATATGTAGGATTATAACTTCTCATATTACAAACTGCTGGATAATCAAACTCCACCTGTTGCTGCTGGATATCTGAAGGGATATCTATAACAACAGGGCCAGGCCTACCAGTAGAAGCAACGTGAAAGGCTTCTTTGATAATACATGCTAAATCTTTAATATCTTTAACCAAATAATTATGTTTACTTATAGAACGAGTAATCCCTGTAACATCTGCCTCTTGGAATGCATCGTTACCTATCATAAAGGTCTTTACCTGGCCTGTAATTGCCACCATAGGTATAGAGTCCATGTAGGCGTTAGCAATGCCTGTGGTTAAGTTTGTTGCACCAGGTCCAGAAGTAGCAAGACAAACTCCTACCTTACCAGTTGCTCTTGCATATCCATCTGCCGCGTGCGCTGCTCCCTGCTCATGGCGTACCAAAATAAAACGTATAGGGGCCTCATAAATCTGATCAAATATTGGAAGAACCTGTCCTCCAGGATATCCAAAGATAACCTTAACATTCTCTTTCAATAACGACTCAATTAATATCTTTGCACCGGTCAATTTCATTATTTATAACCTCCAACCCGTAGACTCATTAAGCTAACGCTGTACGCGGTACTCTGTACGAATACGCGTGACATCATAACCTTGTGACCATTAATTTCATTAATCACTACTCATTACTGCGCCTTTACTGCCGGATGCAACCATTTTACTATAACGGGCCAAATACCCTTCTTGTATCTTTGGTTTTGGCGCACGCCAAGTTTTTTTCCGTTTTGTTAATTCTTGTGTTGAGACTTTTAGATCTAAGACTCTTCTTGGAATATCAATCTCAATAACGTCCCCATTTTTTATTAATGCAATTGGGCCGCCTTCTTGTGCCTCGGGAGAAACATGGCCAATGCAAGGACCTTGAGTCCCTCCTGAAAACCTGCCGTCTGTGATCAATGCAACTGAATCGGATAGGCCCATTCCGACAATCGCAGAAGTCGGTGCAAGCATCTCTGGCATACCTGGGCCGCCTTTAGGGCCTTGGTATCTAATGACAACACAATCTCCTTTTTTAATCCTTCCTGACATAATATCTTTCTGCGCCTCTTCCTCTGAATCAAAGACCTTTGCCCGAGTCGTTAATTTCATTGCCTTTACACTTACTGCAGTTTGCTTAATAACGCTACCTTCTGGGGCAATGTTTCCATAAAGAACGGCTATCCCGCCTTCTCTATGATAAGGATTTGACAAAGGCCTTATTATATCTTCATTAAAAATCCTTGCCGTATCAGCAATCTGATAAATAGTATTGCCGCTTGATGTAGGCAGATTATATAGCTTGGATTTCAATCTCTTCATAACAGCCGGTATCCCGCCTGCTTGATCTAAATCCTGCATAAAATATTTCCCAGAAGGCAATATATCTGAAATATGAGGAGTCTTCTTTGAAATGATATCAAATGTTTTCAAGGACAAATCAATTCCTGCCTCTTTTGCAATAGCCAATATATGCAAAACAGCATTTGTAGAACCACCCAATGCCATATCAATTGTAATGGCATTCTCAAATGCTCTTTTTGTCATAAATTTTCTTGCAGTGATATTTTTTTTAACCAAACTCACAATCTTCTCACCAGATTCTTGAGCGTAACGCCTTTTTTTGGCTGAAACTGCCAAGCTAGAAGCACACCCTGGTAAAGATAAACCCAAGCTCTCAGTAACACAGCTCATTGTATTTGCTGTATAGAGTCCTTGACATGAACCTGCCCCTGGGCAAGCACAGAGTTCAAGATCATCCAATTCTTGTTTTGTAATCTTGCCACTCTTATATCTTCCTATCGCCTCAAAGCTGTCATGGACAAGAGAACGCCTTATGCCTTTATATTCAACGCCTAGCATAGGTCCTGCAGTAACAAAAATAGCAGGTATATCCATACGGGCAACTGCCATAAGCATTCCAGGTGTTATTTTATCGCAATTTGTAAGACAGACTAGACCATCAAGCTGATGCGCTTTTGTTATAGTCTCTAATATATCGCAGATTAATTCCCGCGAGGCAAGCGAATATCTCATTCCACTATGACCCATGGCTATTCCATCACATATCCCAGGAACGGCAAAATAAAATGGCACTCCGCCTCCAGAGCAAATGCCGCGCTCAATGAACCGCTCTAGGTCTCTCATGCCAACATGCCCTGGAATCAAATCAGTAAAACTTGAAACAAGACCTATAAAAGGCTTTTGAAAATCACCTCTAGACAGACCTGTAGCGTAAAGAAGCGCCCTATTAGGCATCCTCTCTAATCCCTTTTTTATTATGTCACTTTTCATGTTGGAATCTCTCTTTTTAAAAAAGTTTATTTTAAAATTTATAGTCAAAAAATCATTCCTAGAAAAAGTATTATACTCTAAATCTTAGAAATATTCAAATGGTTTTAAAAGCCTGGGTTATATTTCTAACTTTTTGAGTTGGATTTAATTTTGAATAAGAAGGAAAGATATAAAGGATGGCTAGACATCCTCAGGAACCCTATTACAGATTAAGAAACTTATTTAAATTATATTAAACTATTATCCTTTAATTCTTTTTCTAAAGCGGAAACTGCCTCTTTTAGCTCATGAAACAACTTAACATTGATAGACACACCCTTTGGAGTTGGCACCTTTTCTTGTGTTGCATTGTTTAAAGCCCATACACGTATGTCTATCAGATTATTTCCCTGAAACTCACTAATTCCTATTCGAATTTCTTGAAATTTGTTTTTTTCAAAAATCTTAACCGTCTTTTGCATAATACCTCCTTAGAATGAAATATTGTAATGTTGTTTTAGTTATTTTTTTGTTGCTTTAGAAAATTTTCAGAGCTTACAAGCTTGCCTTCTTTATATATCATCTTTCCCACTAAAGTACCTTTAATATCATACATAGTTACTTCTCCATCAATCTTGCCATTTTTTAGAGGTATTTCCATCATGGGCCTACCGTTGGACCAGCGCATTATATTCTTTCCATTTTGATTAAACCCGCTAGGATTATAATTGAATTCTGTTGATGGATCTATTTGTGCAGAAACATGCTCTGCCTTTCCTTCTAAACCATTAGTTTTCTGCGATTGTTTAATCATATCTGCC
>JBFZAD010000126.1:0-4917 GCA_041309125.1 Candidatus Omnitrophota bacterium | reverse complement strand
ATTCAAAAAATAGTATTAGATAATGGCCTTACTTGTTTATTTAGAAAAGATAGTAAGCTTCCCATTGTATCAATTAAGGCAATATTTCTAGGTGGTGTCCGGGCAGAAGATGAGGGCACGAATGGTTTATCTAACTTAGTTTCCAGAATGCTTTTAAAAGGTACTGATAGATTCACCAGCCAGGAAATTGCAGAAAAAATAGAGTCATTGGGTGCGAATATTGAACCATTTAGCGGTGCAAATAGTTTTGGTTTATCGCTGGATATGCTTTCTGATGATATAGAGGCAGGCCTAAATATTTTGGCTGATATTATTACTAACCCGGCATTTCCCGAATTAGAGCTAAAACAGGAGAAAGATCTTATCCTGGGTGAGATAAGAGAGGAGGATGACGATGTTTTTAAATTATCCTTTAAGGCCTTAAAAAAGACACTTTTTGCAAATCATCCTTATAGATTTAGTTATCGAGGAACTAAAGAATCAATAGAAAATATTAGCCGTCAGGATGTTATTGAATTCTATAGGAATTTCTGTATACCCAGTAATATGATACTGGCTGTTTTTGGCGACATAGACAAGGCAAAGGCAGAGACTCTAATAAAAAATAAATTCGGCAATCTCAAGAATAAAAAAATGCCCGTCATCTTGCTTTCTCAAGCTTTCCCAGATTCAGTTCAAGAGGTAAAGATAGAGGTACCCAGAGAACAGACTATAGTTGTATTTGGATTCCCTGGAGTAAAGATTGCTGATTCTAGCCGCTATTCTTTTGAAGTGTTAGATTCAATACTTACATCTTTTGGAGGCAGGCTTTTTAATAAAATTAGAGATAATTTAGGAAAGGCATATACCTTAGGAGGAGCATCTGTGCCTGGCATTGAACAGGGTTTTTATTATGTGTATGCAGCAACATCATTTGAAGATTTAGAAAGCGTAAGAGAAATAGTAAAAAATGAGATATTGAATATTCAGACTGAAAATGTAGAAGACATAGAGTTGGATAGGCAAAAAGTCTATCTATGTTCAAATAAGATGCAAGCCCTGGAAACGAACTCTTCTCTTGCGCTTGAGTCAGGCCTGGATGAGCTATATGATCTCGGTTTTGACAATTATAAACTATACGAGCAAAAGATAAAGGAAGTAACAAAAGAGGATATTGTTGGAATTGCCAAGCAATATCTCAACTTGGATAAAATGGTAGTTATAATTGCATATCCAAAAGAAAAACAGGCAACTGAAGAAGAATAATGGTTAATATGGATAAAGACTTTATGAAAAGCTCTGTAATAATCTTTTTAATAATATTCGTTTTCTCGCTTGTAGGCTGCAAGGAAGAAAGTTCACTATATAATCAGGCAATGAATTTTGCCAGTAATGACAAAAGAGACTTTGCATACATGTATTTTAATAAAATCGTAACTAATTTTCCTGAATCAAAGTATTTTAAGAATTCTTTATACGCAATAGCAGAATATTACTTTATGCTTGGAGATTTTTCTAAGGCAAATGAATCCTTTTGGATGTTTATTGAAAAATACCCTCAAGATAAGAATGTACCTTTTGCCTATGCATATCTTTTAAAGATTGCTAAATCAAACAAGGAAGAAAAAACCCAGGACTATATAGAAAAAGAGGTAATCTCTCTTAAGCAATTCAGTCTTTTGTTTAGAGAGTCCAAGGAATTTAAATACCTATCCCCATTTTATCGAGAACACAAAATCGTCTACTCTATTAACAAAATAGAATTTTATATCGATGGAGAGCTTTTTGAAGAGATTCTTTTTTAGTCCTTTTCCCTACATAATCATAATCCCTATCCTGATAATTTCAATTACATTTTCTTTCGTTCAAGGGTCATTAGAAAAATATAGAGGCAAATTAGAAAAAGATTTAGCCCATTACCTTGGTTTCATGCTGCAGATTAGAGATCTTAGGTATTCTTTTCCTGACTACCTCACACTTAAAGATGTGTCATTTTACCAAACAGATGCAAGCGGTGATTATCAGCATATTTTATTAAAAGAGATTAAGTTAAAATTTGCTGTAGGTAAATATATTACAAAGAGAGGTTTTAGCATAAAAAAGATAGGTTTTAAGGAGCTTGATGCTGTGTTTATCGGATATCCGGTCTTGATAAAGGAGAGCATTCAAAAAATTGTCAAATTGATTAATTCGCTTCCTAAGGAAGAGGAAATAACCATAACATTTAAAGATATGCAGATTTCCTTTTCTTTTAGAGGGGATCTGATGCTATGCCTTGCTGCAGATACCCAGGTAACTATTGGAGCAGATAATGTAGTTACGGGTTCTGGCAGCATAGGCATAAGACACGTCACTTCTTTTAAGAATATCGTAAATAAGGATTTAATCTCTGCAGGAGAGCTTCTTTCTTTTAGCCTGGTTACCAAATTTGTCAGAGACGGCATGCTAATTCAAAATCTGGAGTTTAAAAAGCAAAGTTTCAGTGCAAAGCTTTGGGGAGAACTCCATGGGGATATTTTAAAGATTAATGGATTTTCTTTCTTAGGGAGAGGGGTTAAAGATGATCACCAAGAAGAGTCTGAGTACGGCCTTGCCGATAATATTAAAAGAATTGCAGGTTTTAAAATGGATGAACCCTTTGAATTCATTACAAAATCATCAGGCGACTTAAACATATTGGATATAAGCAGTGTTATAAAGTTAAAATCTCAGGGAATAGACATAGAAAGCATGGATTTTAATATTAATAATATACCATACCATATAGAGGCAAGTCTGGATTTGGCAGGTGATTACACAATCAGGGCCATTGCTTCTTCTTTTAAAGATGAACCAGAAGAAAAAAGGCTTTTAAATCCCAAAAGATTTGATTTAGAGATACTTGGGTCGCTAAAGGATAAGAAATTCAATGGCAAACTAATAGCTGATTATCTAAGGATTACCAAGACAAAAAGATCTCCAAGTAGGTTTATATTAACTTTTAAGAATCTCACCGTTGGCCTGCCTCAAAGTTATGGATTGGATATTAATTTTGAAAGATTGGACTTGCAATATAGGGTTGGCCTTAATCCTTATGAGATATTTTTAGAGGATTTTAATGCCTCTTTTATATTTGAAAGAGGCAGTCCAAAAGTTGTGCATGTTGATTCCATGATATTTGACGGACATCTTAAAGGAGAAGCAAGGGTTGAGTCTTTTGGGCCACCACTTTTAGCTGATTTCAAATTTGATATACAAGATGTGAGTTCTGACTTGGTTCGCTCCCTTTCAAGATATTTTTGCAAGGTATATGGGCCTTTATCCGGCTCATTAAATTTCAAGGTATATCCAAAGTTTGAATTATTCGGATCATTCGTAATAGATAAGGGCTATCTTGACCACTTAAGGTTTTTTACGTGGCTTGCGGATTCTTTTGACTTGCCATCTCTTTACATGCAAAATTTTGATTCTTTAAAAGCAGACTTTTTAGTCAATGATGAGGCAGCCTCACTCAGCAACATAAATATCAATGCAAGCGATTTGACATTAACCGGAGATTTTAGACTGCAAGAAAATGATTTAGTATCAAGCACTCTTTCCTTAAGACTCAGTAAGGCTCTCTTAGAGAGTTCTTCAAAGCTAAAACCATTAAGAGGCATTTTTAAAAAAGAGGCAGATGATGTCATGTTTGATTTTAAGCTTTCAGGGCTTTTTGATAGGATGAATTTTCAATGGACTGAATCTCCATTTAAGACAAGGGTAAGAGAGGCATTTCCTGATTTTATAGAAAATATTATCGAAAGAAGGATTGAAAGGGTAATAGAGCCAAGGCCTGTTAAATAAGCAGAGTTACCTAAAATGCAAGATTTAAAAGATACTAAAATAAAAGATGTCATGGTAAGGAATGTTTATTCAATTAATATTGATGAAAACTTTAGCAGGGTCTGGGATCTATTTACGCTGTATGGCATTAGGCATCTACCGGTTATAGATGATAATAATATTTTAAAAGGAATTATTACCTTAAGAGACTTATATAGGACCGTCTCTCCTCGTAAGACTATGGATGGGGATATACTCTATGACAAGAATGAGCTAGATATGTATGTATTAAGAAATTTGATGATAAAAGATGTGGTGACTCTTTCAAGTGAAAACTCTATTGCAGATGCCATAGAGATTATGACCAGAAGAAAGTTTGGCTGCATTCCAATTACCGACAAGACAAATCACCTTATAGGCATCGTTACCCATATTGATATCCTTAAAAAGATAGCAGAGTTTATTCTGTAATTAAAAAAAAGCCGCACTATGAAGAGTAAGGTCTATTTTATTCCGGTCAGTAATTCTGATGATCAGCAGATCATTAAAGAAAAGCTTAAATTTCTTCTCAATGAAAGCAAGATTTTTGATTTTATAAAAAAGGATTACAATTTAGCAATTAAAATACATTTTGGCGAAGAGGAAAATGCAGGATATGTAAGGCCGCACTATTTAAGGGTCATTTGTGATAAGATAAAAGAGAAAAGAGCAAAGAGCTTTCTTATTGATACAAATACTCTTTACAGGGGGCAGAGGTTAAACTCTACAGATCATACAAGGCTTGCCCATAAACACGGGTTTACAGAAAACGTAGTGGGCGTTAAGGTATTTATCCCGGATGACAAAGATAAAAAGAATATTAGTAAGGTAGAAATAAACAAGAAGTTCATTAAGACGGCTAGCGTATCTACGCCATTTTTAGAAGTAGATGCAATCTGTGCGGTATCTCATTTCAAAGGCCACATGATGACTGGCTTTGGAGGCGGGTTAAAAAATATAGGCATGGGCTGTGCAACAAGAGAGGGTAAATTGGCACAACATTCTAATATCTCGCCTTTTGTTAAGACAAAAAAGTGCGTTGCTTGCGGGGAATGTGTAAAGATGTGCCCTGTAAATGCAATTTTAATAAAAGACAAA